>NZ_JBYOJU010000027.1:0-140090 GCF_057798855.1 Cupriavidus sp. 96C5-1
ACCGGCAAGGGCAATAAGACGCGGCTGGTGCCGGCCACCGACGAGCTGGTGGCAGAACTGGCGCGCTACCGCCGCGCCCACGGCCTGCCGCCCAGCCCGATGCCCGGCGAAGATCGCCCCCTGGTGCTGCCAGTCATTGGCCAGACCCGGGCGCCCCGGCCCTTGTCGCGTGGCGCTCTCCACCTGATCCTGAAGGAGGTGTTCGCGCTGGCGGCCGAGCGGCTGCGCGCGCGCGGCCCCGAATGGGAAAGCCAGGCCGGCCTGCTGGCCAGCGCGTCGGCGCACTGGCTGCGCCATACCGCTGGCTCGCACATGACGGACCAGCAGGTGGACCTGCGCTTCGTGCGGGACAATTTCGGGCACGCGTCCATTGCCACCACCAGCGCCTACCTGCATACCGAGGACGATGCGCGGCACGAAGCCACGCAAGAACGGCACCGGATTGGGTGGAAGCCTGCCACCGCGGCGCCAGCCCAGACGAGACCGGAGGCGGTGCCGCTGAGCCCGGGTGTCGGCGCATCCGAGGATTTTTCACGTTCGTGAAAGTATTCGCAACCCCGCCACCTGGCCCTCACTGTGCCGTTCTGCCGGCACAGCGGACGGACAGCACGTTGTTCGCCATGCGAAAGGGGGAGCTTTCAACGCAAGCGGGATGGGCGCCCAGCTCAGGCCGCATGCCCCACAATGCCCGCACGGGCAGGCGGGCGTAGTTTCCATCGGTAGCGGTGCTAGAAAAAAGCGCTATGCGCTGCTGCTGCTCGGTCTGATCGAGAAGATCGGCGTGTCATGCGGGGTGGAGGACGGCGTGGAGTAAGCATGCCGGCCAGCGGCTAGCGCTGGGGGCGCAGGCCACCCTGCCGCCCTTGCAGCAAGGCGGCTTCCGCCTGAGACAGCGGTGTGTCGAGAAAACGCTCGGGAATCTCCCATATGATCAACGATGGCGGCGTTTTCCTGCGGTCGCCGCTGCCCAAGTATGCGCTCATGCTGCCAAGGAAGCCGCCTCCGTCCTCGGCGAGGTTGGCGACCGCCAAGCCCAGATGCAGGCCCAGATAGCCCGCGAAATTCGAGGTTCGCGAAAAAGACGTGCCAATCAGCGCAATGCGTGGATAGGCGGTCTCACCGAAGAGGTCGCCGCTTGCGCTGTGCCGGGGCAGCACCTGCCTTGCCGGGACCGGTTCGGGGGCGGGCAGAAGCCGGGACGGAAGACCGGCAATACCGGCCAGCCTGACCAGGTCGCCCGTTTTGCTTGCAGGCGGTCCATCGGCGATGCTGTATTCGGTCGAAGGCATGGTGCCGAGCGGCAAGCCGGCGACTTCGGCGGCGATCCGCCTCGCGGCCGCCTCCGCGCCCACTTCGTTCCAGTGCGTGTCCGTTCGCAGGAAAGTGTCCCGCGTGCCCAGCTCGAGCGCGGGCGCAAGGCCGAGCGTGGGCACGCCCTGCGCCTGGAGCTTTGCGAGCCAGTCTGGTAGCCGAGGTTCAAGCTGGCCTGGGCGGGATAGGCCGCAGAGCCTGTGGTGTTCCACACGGCTCTTGTCGGGCACCACGGCCACCAGGAGGCGAGTCCCGTCGACCGAGAGCTGCCTGGACACGGTGTCGACCAGCCTGAGCCGCATCCACCGGTTCTCTTGCGCATGAGGATGGACCACCAGCTCGTCCGCCAGGAACAGCCAGCCGTCGCAGCCGACGCGCACGCGGGGCCCGAGGTCACTGGCGAGCAACCACTGGGCGCCGTTGCCAAGCGCCGCCAGCAGGTTCGCAACCGATGTCCCCTCTAGCCAATCCTGCACCTGCTCGCGCAGCACACGGGTACCGGTGGTATCTGTGGTGTGGCTTCGTGCTTCGGCGCGCGCCGTGTCCACGGCGACGCCACCCGCCTCGGCCAGTACGGCCAGGAGGCCGATCGTGCAAAAAACAGCGAGGGCCACACCGGGCAACGATACCGCCCAATGCCTGCCGATACGAGAAAGGCGGGCCGGCATCAGAATTGAAAGTAAAGAAAGGGAATGGCACCTCGGCTCGCAACCAGCGAACACGAGAGCAGAAAACCAAGCGTCGCCGATACCGAAGATGCCGCCGCGGTGGCTCCGCCCAGGCGCGCGAGGACGGGTAGCGTCCGGGCGATGGCGGGCCAGGCAATCCAGGCCATGCCTGCGGCGAACGCCAGCCACATGGTGGGCCGCAGTGCCAGGGTCATGGCGTCGCCCGGCACGAATCCGTTTAGCCCCAGTTGGCCGGCGTACATGGTCGTGGCCTGGGCCAGGTCATGCGAACGGAAGAGGGTCCAGGCCAGCATGACGAAGAGGAGCGTGAGCAGCCTGGACAGGCCACGCGGCATGCGGGTCGGCCACCAGTGCGCGATACAAAGGGCCAACCCATGCGCGGCGCCCCAGAACATATAGTTCCAGCTGTCTCCGCCATGCCAGATCCCGGCAAGGGTCATGGTGACGAGCAGGTTGAGGCTGGTGCGCGCGGCGCCATGCCGGTTGCCGCCCAGGGGAATGTACAGGTAGTCGCGCAGCCAGCCGGAGAGCGAGATATGCCAGCGCCGCCAGAAGTCCTGGATGTCCACCGCGAGATAGGGATGCCGGAAGTTCTCGGGGAAATGGAAGCCAAGCATCAGGCCCAGGCCGATCGCCATGGCGCTGTAGCCGGCGAAGTCGAAGTACAACTGGAGCGCGTAGGCAAGGCAGCCGAGCCAGGCATCCGCGAAGGAAGGCGCGGCGAGGGGAAACGCAGTATCCACCACCGGCGCCAGGGAGTCGGCGATCAGAACCTTCATGCACAGCCCGGTCATGAAGCGCTTGGCGCCGCGCGAGAAGCTGAGCCAGGTAGGCGAGCGGCGCCTGAGCTCCCCCGCGATCCGCGCGTAGCGAATAATGGGGCCGGCGACCAGATGGCCGAACATCGCCAGGTAGGTGGCGAAGCGCAACGGGCTGCGTTCGGCCCGCACCGTTTGCCCGTGGACATCGACCAGGTATGAAATGGCCTGCAACACGGTGAAGGAGAGACCGATCGGAAAAACCACCTGCTGCCACCGCGCAAGCTCCGGGAACAGGGGGATGGCAACGGCGGCAACCGTCTCGACCGCGATGTTTGCGTATTTGAACCAGCCCAGCACCGCGAGGTTGATGGTCACAAGCACCCACAGCAGCCAACGTCCCGAGCGCTCGCCCTTCATGCGTGCCAATGCCATTCCCCCCGACCATGCCAGGCCCGTCAGGGCGATGAACAAGGCCAGGTATAGCGGGCTCCACCAGCCATAAAACACCCAGCTGCCCAGCAGGAGCGTGACATTCCTGTGCGCGGCGGGAGTGAGGATGTAGAGTGCCAGAAAGGCTGGCAGGAACAGCAGCAAGAACTCCAGGGAAGCGAAGACCATGGCAGGGCGGGCTACCGAGCGATAGCATCCGTGACGGCGAACACGAAGGAGCCGCGCGGCCCCTTTGCCAAGAATACGCTGTAGCGCTTCCCGGCTTCGAGGTGGCCGAGATCGAGGGAGGCGCCCGCGGCTACGCCACCGCATTGCGCCTGCACCTTGAGGCCGATCGGATTCACCACACGCCGCTGCGCGCTGCCTGGCGGCACATCGGGGAAAACCAAGGCGTTTTGCGTCACCGCGAGCAGTTGCCCCTTTGCACAGGTGGAGTCCAGGTTATAGAGAGCAAGCGAAGCGCGCAGGGATGTGAACTCCGCGGGCGGCTCGACCACCGCCGTGCCGAGCAGGGAACCGCCCTCGCCGACCGAGCCCACTACCGTCACGAACTGGCCAGCCTTCACTGCCATATTGATCGCGCGGCGCGCGCTGCCCTGGCTCAGCTCTCCGGCCAGACTGGCTCCAGCCCGCACCGGGAAGAAGGCGGAAACACGCTGACCGGTGGGCACCGAGAGGCTTGTCTTACGGTTGGAGCGGACTTCCAGCGGCATCTCCGTGCTGTTGACGAAACGCACGAAGGACGAGTCGATGGCCGGTCCCGTCTCATACAGCTGTGGCTCGGCGGCGCCCGCAAAGGAAGCCCAGACCGCCGTTGCGAGCAAGCCGGCAAGATACACACGGGCTCCCCGCCGGCATCGCCACATCATGGCCGGCCCGCCTTCTGGGCTACCGGCAGCCGCAGCACGGACTTGGCGATTTCCGCGCCCCACGAGCGGTAGCCGGCGCTGGTGAAATGCTGCCCGTCGATGGTTGGCCACTGTCCCGGTTTCGACATGGCCAGCGAATCGACATAGGTGCATGGCGAGACATTGGATGCCAGGAAATCCGACATCTGCTTGACACGCGCGAAGTTCTTCTTGAATCTGCCGCCTTCACTTCCCCAGGCCGGCCCGACCCACGCGCAAGCGGTTCCGGTCTTGCCCAGCGCTTCGGTGAGCTGGCTGACCTGTTGCCAGATCCAGTTTTGCGGGAATACCGCCTGGTTGTAGGCCGCCATCGTATCGCCCATCACCACTAGGATGAGGTTTGGATGCTCGCTCTGGACCAGGCGCTCGATGCTGACGGTGCGCGCCGCCGTGCCGGCGTACACCGCGGGTGCGGCCGTGCCGACGCGCTCCGCGCCGCCGCAGTCCGAGGGGGTGGTCTTGATCCAGGCGGCCGGCTGCGCACCGCATACCCCGATGGTGTGCACGACGGCGCCTTGCCTTGTCAGGTTGTCGTGAAGCGATGAGATGAGGTAGCCGGGTGTCGACAAGTGGCTGTCGCCAATGATCAGGATGCTGAGACCCGCGAGTAAGTTCACCATGTTGCTGTTCTACGTGTGATGATTTGAGAATTGCGAGCCCGACTCAAGTGTGCGCTTCGCCGGGTCTTGGCTTGTGCCGCTCATTGCCGTGCGATGCGAAAGGGGATAACCGCGCTCGATGCGGCTCGGTTCGAGTCGGAGATGATACGGACATTTCCCTAGTTCAGACCACCTTGCTCCCCCCTCCATTCGTAGGGAGAAGCAATTCCGGATCGGTAAAGATCGGTAAAGGTAAGTTCTTCGTCGAAGCTCGGTTGAGCAGCCGGCGTCGGAGACGGCCGCAAATCGCCACATAAGGGCAGTGTTGGTACCCTCCCTCCAAGTCACCGCCTGGAAAGCACCCGCAGGCAATGCCATAGCCAGGATCTTCACCGAAGCAGGCTCATGGCGCGGTGCCCGACGCAATAACTTCGGTGGCCTGCCGCGACCGATCGCTGGTTTGGCCAGCAACGGCGAGATACCCGGCGGGCACACAATGATCCAATAACGACCGCTGGGTGCTTGCATTAAAGGCTGCACCCATTCCCGGACGCGCCTCATCAACGCCGCATCCGGCCAATCAGATCTAGAGACGAAGTGGTGCAGCGACTGATGCCGGGTACTGGCATGCAGTGGTTCAACCCGTGCCGTCGATACGCTTGCGTGACGGCGGTAGCATCAGCCCAGTGCAATAGCTTTCCAAGCCGGCCCGGCGATCTGCATGTCCAATCCTTCCGCCAAGTAATTCATGTACTTCGCAAATCGGTCGCTCGTGCTCACGCACTCTACACTTCCAATGAAGAAGTACATATAATGCACAATTCTTTATGGCATAGTAAGACTAAACACCAGGCTGAAAAAACTTGACCACGACAACAAGACTGGGTTAGGGGAAGTCCCGCTGCAGATGTCCGATGAGGAATTCGCGGTCCGGGTGCGTCCTTTTGGCGCGGATGCCGCCTTGCACTATGCCGCGCTCGTGTCCCGGCGCGAATATCGTCACGTCATTCGGTACCGATCGTCGTTACCGGAACCCAGCGGCCACCTTTTACCTGATAGAGCGTCGACGTCGGATTCTTCAGGTCGCCGTTCGGATCGAAGGCAATCCTCCCGGTGATGCCCTCGTATTGAGTTGCCCGGAGCGCCGATACGAATTCGGCCGACTTCGCAGACTTTGCCTGCTTGATCGCGTTTATGGCCACCCACGTGGCGTCGTACGCGAAGGGTGCATAGATGAGGCTGCCGGCGCCGAAGCGCTTCCTGAATTTCTGCATGAAGGCTTTGCCTTGTGGTAGCGTTTCGACAGGACGTCCGTATTCCCAGGCCATCGCGCCTTCCGCAGCGGGACCCGCAACGTTCAGGAAGATACTGTCGGCGATGCCACCGCTTCCGACGAACTGGGTGCGCATGCCGAGTTCCCTCATCCGTTTCGTGATGAGCGCCGCCTGGTTATCCAAGCCGGCGAAGAACAGGAGGTCGGCGTTGGCGGCCCTGATGTTCGTGAGCTGCGCGCTGAACTCGACCGCCTTGTCGTTGGTGTATTCAGCGATCGCGATTTTGCCGCCGGCGCCGGTGACGGCCTTCCTAAATTCGTCCACTGCCCCCTGGCCGAACGCGGTGCGGTCGTCCATCGCCGCAATGCGCTGCCCCTTCATGACATTGACTGCGTACTTCCCCGCGGTCCCGGAGTTTTGCGTATCGGTCGCAATGATGCGGAAGACCGTCTTCAGGCCTTGATGCGTGATGGCCGGATTGGTCGCTGCCGGATGGATCACCGGGACACCTGCGCTGGCGAAGATCAGCGTGGACGGAAGCGCAACGCCTGAATTGTAATACCCGACAACGACAGCCACCCCGTCATCAACTAGCTTCTGGGCGGCCTGAACGCCGATGCGCGGGTCACTTTGGTCGTCCACCGAATCAAGCTCGAAGCGGGCGTCCCGGCCATCCACCTTGATGCGCTGCGCGTTGGCTTCCTCAACAGCGAGACGAACACCGTTCTCAATGTCCTTGCCGTTGGCGGCATTGATCCCGGTAAGAGGACTGGACACCCCAATTTTGACAACCAGTTGCCCATATGACTGGTTGCAAGCGAAGGACAGTAAAAGGGCGCTTAGGCTCGTAACGAACAGCCGTCGAGCAAAATGGATCATCGGTCGATTCCGGCGACTAAGGGAATTGGCGCGGGCGCTACCTCCGGCCGCACCCACCCTACCCCCGATTCTAATGGCGTCCCCAATGGCGACCGCTATTCTGCCATGGTGGCATGGGGACGGGTCAGTCTGCAATGCGACGACCCAACGTGGCACCGCTCGCCGACATGCTGGCACCGGCCGAACACCATGCCCCCTGAGTCGGGATCGATGACGATCATGGCTTTGGCGTGGCGTGGCGGGCGCGGGCGCGGTGTAAGCTTCGTGGCTGTTCTAGCCATGCCCTAGACAATGCAAGGGCCCTAGGGTCTGCCGAACCGGGCTTTCCGAACGCAGGTTCATCCAGCGACGACTGGTCTGGCGATATCCCTGGCTGGAAGCTGCACAAAGCCTCCCTATTGTTGCTGCACTTTGCTCCCATCCCGTACGAAAGGCAGACGAACAACTTTCGCAGAGACTCTCTGGTTGTAGACCTCAACACTCACATATGAGCCAAACTTGATGTCAGGGGTAATCAGTGCCAAGGCGATGGCGATTTGAAGCGTCGGACTATACGTTCCGCTGGTGACCTCCCCAATCACTTCTCCTTGGAGGCTCATCACCGGCCTTTGCGCGCGAGCGACCGCGGCGGGCAAGAGTTCATGGCGTCTGAGGCTCTAGTGAGCGGCGCTTACGCCTCCGGTGATCATCCCGTCGGTCGGCGCTCGTGGCTGGGCGCATGACCGAACTGCGCACGGTACGCTTTGCTGAAATGGCACGGCGAATGGAATCCGCACACGGTCGTCACACGGGCGATTGACGCGTTGGTCGTGCGCAGCAGGTCGCGCGCGCGCTTCAGGCGCAACGTAAGGTAGTAGTGGGTCGGCGACACATTCAGATAGAGCTTGAACATCCGCTGCAGATGCCGCTGCGACAGCCGCACGAGCCGCGCCAGCTCATCGAGCGAAAGCGGTTCCTCAATATTCGCCTCCATCAGCCGCACCACCTCGATCAGCTCCGCGCGCGAGAGGCCAACCCGCGCATCGACGGGAATCGGCTGCGGATCGGTCGCGCTGCGGATCCGCTCGAGAATGAACTGTTCAGAGACCTGCACGGCAAGCTGTCGGCCGAAGCGCAGACCGACGAGATTCAGCATCATGTCGATCGGTGCGGTGCCGCCCGTGCAGGTAAGCCGGTCACGGTCGATGACGAACAGTTCGTCGGCGAAATGGACCAGCGGGAACTCGTCGTGCAGCGCGGACCGGTTCTCCCAATGCACGGCGCAGCGGTATCCGTCGAGCAGCCTGCTTGCCATCAACGCATAGGCACCGGTGCAGATGCCGCCGAGCGGAATATCCAGCCCGGCGAGTTGGCTAAGCACCGCGCGCGTGCCGTCGTCGACAACGTCGCGGATGCGAATGCCGCCGCAGACGATCATCACGTCCGGCAGTCTTGTCCCATCCAATGCACGCGTCGGCCGTACCGCGATGCCGTTGCTCGCGTGCACCGGCGCGCCGTCTGGCGAATAGACCGACCACGTGTAATGCTCGGCGCGCCCGACATAGTTCGCCATGCGCAGCACTTCCACCGCGCTCGAGAACGCGATCATCGAGAACTCAGGCAGCGCCAGGAAGCCGAAATGCGCGAGGGACGGCATTGAAGGTGAAACGCTGTCAGCTGGTACGGCGGCAACGGACGCAACGGACCTCACATCGCTCTCCTGGCGAACGGATTGACCCCGGGATCAGGCTTGCGCTGTCGTGGCCTTGGCGCCGAACAGTTGCCTGAGCCCCGAGAAAAGCGGTGCCTTCGCCGTGCCCGGCGCGCGGCCGAAGCTCTCGGTGATGCGGTCGAGGATGATTGCCAGCAGCACGACCGACAGGCCGCTCTCAAAGCCCAGGCCGATGTCCAGCCGCTGGATGCTCGCCAGCACCTCGTTGCCCAGGCCGCCCGCGCCAACCATCGAGGCGATGATCACCATCGACAGGGCCATCATGATCGTCTGGTTGACTCCCTGCATGATAGACGGCAGCGCGTTCGGGAACTGCACCTTGTACAGAAGCTGCCACGGCGTGCAACCGAACGCCTGGCCGGCCTCGACGATCTCCATGTTCACCTGGCGGATGCCAAGGCTCGTCAGGCGCACCGCGGGCGGCATCGCGAAGATCACCGTCGACAGGATGCCCGGCACGCGCCCGAGACCGAACAGCATCGCGGCAGGAATCAGGTAGACGAACGCCGGCATCGTCTGCATCAGGTCGAGGATCGGACGCACGATGGCGGCAACCAGCCTGCTCTTCGCCGCCCAGATGCCGAGCGGAATGCCCAGCATCAGGCTGATGATCGTCGACGACAGCGTGAGGCCCAGCGTGATGACGGTCTGGTCCCAGAATCCTGTCGCGAAGATCACGTATAGCGACGCGGCCGTGAAGAGCGCGAAGCGCCAGCCGACTCGCCAGAGTCCGATGCCAATAAAGATCGCCATCATCAGCCACATCGGCACCGCCTGCAGGCCGCGCTCGATCAATGCGGCAAGCCCCTCGATCGCGCGCCCGATCGCGTCGAACGTCGCCGCGTCGTGATCGAGCAGGTAATGGACGGACTGGTCGACCCAGCGGCCAAGCGGAAGAAGATCAGACATGGTTACCTCGCGAGTGCGTGATGGCTTTCAGGATGATGGCCCGGTCGACCGAGCCGCAGTAGCAGCCGTCGTCGTCCACGACCGGCAGCGCGTTCGGGCTCGCGACGACGCGCGCGACAACGTGGTCGAGCGACGCATCGCGCCGGATGCTTTCGATCGGCTGCACGTCTGGCGCAGCGTCGCGCATGACGCAGCCACGGATCCTGCGTTGGGCATCCAGCACAAAGGCATAGCCGGCGTGGCCATTCAGGGTCCTGGCGATGCTCGCGGCATCGTTCTTTGACACGAGCGGCACGGCGTCGGTCTGCATCAGGTCGCCGGCGGTCAGGTAGCGGCTGGTGTCGATGCCGTCGAAGAACGTGCGGACGTAGTCGTCGGCCGGCTTCGCGATGATTTCCTGCGGCGTGCCGACCTGGACCAGGCGGCCGCCTTCCATGATCGCAATCCGGCTGCCAATGCGCAGCGCCTCCTCCAGGTCGTGCGACACGAACATGATCGTGCGCCGATGCTCCTTCTGCAGCTGCAGCAGCACGTTCTGCATCTCCTTGCGCTTGAGCGGATCGAGCGCCGAGAACGCTTCGTCCATGATCATCAGCGACGGGTTGACGGCGAGCGCGCGCGCAAGGCCGACGCGCTGCTGCATGCCGCCCGACAACTCGCGCGGCAGCTTCTGCGCAAACGTCGCCAGGCCGACCTGCTCGAGCACATCCATGGCGCGGCGCTCACGTTCCTTCCTGCTCACGCCCGCCACCTCCAGCCCGAATGCGGCGTTCGCAAGCACGGTGCGCTGCGGCATCAGCGCGAACGACTGGAACACCATGCTCATGTCCGTGCGGCGCAGTGCGATCAGTTCCGAGCAGCTTACGGCCGCCACGTCGCGGCCACCGATCAGCACCTTGCCGGCGGTCGGATCGACGAGCCGGTTCACGAGACGGATCAACGTCGACTTGCCGGAGCCTGACAGGCCCATCAGCACGAAGATTTCGCCTTCCTGCACCTCGAACGACACGTTGTGCACGCCGACGACCTGGCCGGTGCGCCTGAACACTTCGTCTTTCGTCGAACCGGATGCGAGCATATCGAGCGCCTGCTTCGGATTGCTTCCGAATACCTTGCACAGACCTTCGACCACGACCTTTGGACTATCCATCGAAATCTTCTCCTGATTCTGCGGGGACTCACACATCACATAGCAAAGCCTTACCTGCGTTTCCCTCTCGTCCGGGGAGCGTTGCCGGCGTATTGCTACCTTTTTCCTGGAATGCCCTCGGCCAACCTGATCCGTCGCATTACAAGCGCAATTGCGCGATACCTACATAGTTGCCAGAAAAGGCCCCCGCCTGCCGACTAATTCCGACAAGCGCTTGCAGAAATACGACAACGGCGAACAAGGGAATTTTTTCTCTGGCGTCGCCTGTTCACAAACGACGCCGAATGGTTCCGTAGCGCCCCATGCCCGCCGCCGGTTCGTGACAACAGCATCCCGCACCGCAAGCTCCGGCATGACGGGCCGATACCATGCCCGCGGCGCTTCGGTTCTATCCGGGCCGCCATTCCTCCTGCTCTACTTCGCGCATGGTATGCGTGCGCACGCTGCGCGCGCCGCGCCATTCAACCCAACAGAGGAATCGTATGGACGCGCTGTCACGTTCACAACAATTCATCCTGACGCTGTCGTGCCCGAGCGCACCCGGTCAGGTCGCCGCCGTGGTCGGCCTGCTCGAGCGTCACCGCTGCTACATCGATGAACTGACCGTCTTCGACGACGACCTGAGCAACCGCTTCTTCCTGCGCTGCGTCTTCCATCCGACGTGCGAACAAGCACTGCGCGTCGACGTGTTGCGCCAGGAGTTCACGCCGATAGCGGAAGGCTTCGGCATGCAATGGGCGATCCACGACGCGTACGCGCGCCCGAAGGTGCTGATCATGGTGTCGAAGCTCGAGCATTGCCTCGCGGACCTGCTGTTCCGCTGGCGCATGGGCGAGTTGACGATGGACATCGTTGGGATCGCATCCAACCATCCCGACCTGGAGCCGCTCGCCCGGCAGCATGCCCTGCCGTTCCGGCACTTTCCCATCACGCCCGAAACCAAGGCGCAGCAGGAAGCGCAATGGCTGGACCTGTTCGGGTCGAGCGGCGCGGAGCTGGTCATCCTTGCGCGCTACATGCAGGTGCTGTCGCCACAGACAAGCGCCCGGTTGGCCAATTGCGCGATCAACATCCACCACTCGTTCCTGCCCGGCTTCAAGGGCGCGAAGCCGTATCACCAGGCGCATGCACGCGGCGTCAAGCTGATTGGCGCGACCGCGCATTTCGTCACCGACGATCTCGACGAAGGCCCGATCATCGAGCAGGTCGTCGAGCGCGTCGATCATTCTTACCGGCCTGACCAGCTGCTTGCCGTCGGGCGCGACGTTGAGTGCATCACGCTGGCGCGCGCCGTCAAGGCGTTCATCGAACGACGGGTGTTCCTGAACGGGGACCGGACAGTCGTGTTTCAGTAAGCTAAATGCACACAGGCCACGATCGCGATGCGATCATGGCCGGCGCATACTGTCTCCTTGGGTCGCGTGCCGGATTAATGCTCGCCCTCCACCCATGCATTCACGCGTTCCGCATTCGCGGCAATCCATGCATCGGCGGCCGCATCGGGCTTGGTGCCGCTCTGGATCGCCAGCATCACGCTATCGATCTCGCCCGGCTTCCACTGGAACTTCCTCAGGAATACGACAACCGGCTTGGCCTTCGTCTCCAGGCCCGGGTTCACGATGCTGTCGACATGCTCGGCATCGCCGAACACCTTCTTCGGATCCTCCAGGAAACGCAGCTTCCACTTCGCGAACATCCAGTGCGGCGCCCAGCCCGTGACGATCACCGGCTTGTTCGCGTTCATCGAGCGCGCCAGCTCGGCCGTCATCGCGCTGCCCGAGCTCGGCATCAGCGAATAACTGAGCCCATAACTCTTGATCGCCTCGGAAGCCTTGCGCATCACGCCGGCACCGGCATCGATGCCAACGATGCGGCCTTCGAACGCCGCCTTCTGCGCGTTCAGCTCATCGATGCTCTTCGCGCTCACCGACGCGGGAACGATCAGGCCGATCCTTGCCTCTGTGAAGTTCGGTCCGAGATTGACGACCTTGGCCTTGAACTGATCCCAGTACGCGCCCTGCGTCACCGGCAGCCAGGCGGACAGCGTCGCATCGAGATCGCCGCGCGCGACGCCCTGCCACATCACGCCCGCCGCGACCGGCACCAGTTGCACCGGGTACCCCAGTTTCTTTTCGATGATCCGTGCGGCGACATTCGTCGTCGCGACGCTGTCGTCCCAAC
The DNA here is from genome assembly GCF_057798855.1 of Cupriavidus sp. 96C5-1. Taxonomy (NCBI): domain Bacteria; kingdom Pseudomonadati; phylum Pseudomonadota; class Betaproteobacteria; order Burkholderiales; family Burkholderiaceae; genus Cupriavidus; species Cupriavidus sp. 96C5-1. The sequence continues at coordinate 12,823 of NZ_JBYOJU010000027.1, forward strand.
CCTCGACGTAGCCTATCTTCAAGATCGGCTTGGCATCCCCCAGCGCCAGCGCGCTCCATGTCATCATCACCGACGCTGCGCCGGCCCAAAACACCTTTGCAAAGAGCTTCATGGCATACCTCCAGTGGCCGGAGCGGTAGCGCCCCGTTTAGTTGGAATCGTCGTCGCCCTGGCCAGGCATTGCGACGAACTTCGTGCTGCGCCATCCGCCTGGCAGGCGTCCCTTCTTACTTATCGATCACGAGATCCGACAGCGGCTTGCTGCAGCACAGCAGCACCATGCCCTGGTCAATCTCGCGCTGGCGGATGCCGCCGTTGTGCTTCATCTCGACCTGCCCGGCAACCAGCCTGACCTTGCAGGTCCCGCACATCCCCTGCGTGCACGACGCCGGCAGCCGCACGCCAGATTGGCGCGCCGCGTCGAGCACATGCTGCGCCGCGCCGCAGAGGATCTCGCGTTGGCTCCTGGCGAAGCTGACATTGAACTGCGCCGATGCCGCCGCGGCGGCATCGGCGACCGGCTCGTTGGCCTCTGCGGTCAGTGCCTCGAACGAGAAGCTCTCCTCGTGGTAGCGGCTGCGCTCGAAGCCCGCCTCGTCGAGCAGGCCGCGCACCGCCTTCATGTACGGCGCTGGCCCGCACGTGAAGATCTCGCGCTCCATGAAGTCCGGCGCGACCAGCTTGAGCAACGGCAGCGACAGGAAGCCCGTCACGCCCGGCCAGCTGGTGCGCGCGCCAACCCGCTCGCAGACAAAGGACGTGCGGAAGTTCGCATGGCTTGCCGCGATCAGATCGAGCTCGCGCGCGAAGATGATGTCGTCCGGCGTGCGCGCGCTGTGCACGAACACGATGTCCCGATCCTCGGCGAGATCGTGGTGCGCCCGGCTCATCGACATCAGTGGCGTGATGCCGGAGCCCGCGGACAGGAACAGGTACTTGCGCGCCGGATGGCGCGTGCACGTGAACTCGCCGGCCGGGCCGAGCACGCGGATCGACGACCCCGGCTTCAGATGGTCATGCAGCCAGTTCGACACCCTGCCGTCCGGCACGCGCTTGACCGTGATCGAGATGGTGTGCGGCCGCGCCGGCGACGACGAGATCGTGTAGCAGCGATTGATCGTCTCGCCCTCGATATCCAGCTCGAGCGTGATGAACTGCCCCGGCTCGAACACAAACGCCCTCCCCTCCGGCGAGCGGAAGAAGAAACTCTTCACGTCGTGCGTTTCCTGCCGCACGTGGCAGCACACGAGCGCCTCCTCGACCTCGCTCGTCCAGCGCTCGGGGAGCGCGCTCCAGAACGCCGGGCGGGTCACCCGGCTCTCCGCTGGCTCGGTAAAGACCGCATCGCGCATCATGTCTGCCTCCGCTGTTGCGCCTACGCGCCGATCTGCTCGGCCAGCCGGCCGATATACCAGGCCGAGAACTTCTCGACCAGGCCTTCGGTGAATGGCGAGTACGGGCCGGGCTCGTACGCGCTGCTGCCCGCGCCACACTGCGAGTACTCAACCAGCGCGCGATCCTGGTCGTTGGTCGCGTTCCACACCGCGGTCAGGTTCTTCACGTCATAATCGACGCCCTCCCGCGCATCTTTGTGGACCAGCCACTTGGTGCGAACCAGCGTTTCGCCGGCCGACAGCGGGATCACCGAGAACGTGACGATGTGGTCGCTCATGAAGTGATGCCACGAGTTCGGCTGCGTCCAGAACGAGAGCCCGCCCAGGTCGGCTTGCTCGAACTTGCCGAGCAACTTCTTCGACGCTACCCTGGCGTCAAGCGTCTGCGATTCGCCGCTGCGGTCGAGCGGCAGGCGCTGGGTACGGAAGCCAGTGGTGTCGAGCAGTTGCTCGATCTCCGCCGATGGCAGGCTCATCGCCTCCCATTCCGCGGCACGCTCGATGCAGGTGCGCTCGAACGCTTCCATGCCCTCGGCGTTGGCGGGCGAGCGCTGATAGCCGAAACCGTACTCGTACAACGAAATGGTCAGCTCCGGATGGTTCGCCACGCAGTGATAGCACTCGCGGTTGTTCTCCATCGTGAGCTTCCAGTTGCCTTTCTCGAGCACATCGATCTGCGCCGCGACCTTGGTGCCCGCCAGGTTGTGCGGCAGCAGGTACGGCTCCATCGCGGCGCGCATCGCCGCGAAGTCGGCTGGCGGCTCGTCCGCGAGGCAGACGAAGATCAGGCCGGCAAGGTTCTCGACGTGAACGGACTTCAGGCTGTGCTTGCAGCGGTCGAACTTCTCGCCCATGTGCTCGGCGAACATCAGGTCGCCGTTCAGGTTGTAGGTCCAGCTGTGATACGGGCAGACGATGTTGCCGACCGTACCCTTGTCCGCGTTGCACAGCCGCGCGCCGCGATGGCGGCAGACGTTGTGGAACGCGCGGATCTGCATGTCATCGTCGCGCACGATCAGGATCGAGTCGTGGCCGAGCTCGACCGTCACAAAATCGCCCGGCTCTGGCACGTCAGGCTCGACCGCCACCTGGACCCAGTGCTTGCGGAAAATCGCCTCCATGTCCAGCGCGAAAATCTCCTCGCTCAGATAGAAAGGCGCCTCGAGGCTGTATCCCGCCTTGCGCCGCTCCACCAGCGCGCGAATGTCTGCCGATACGTTCATTGTTTGCTCCGGATTTCCTGCATCCCTGGTTGCTTGCCGACAGACCGGCAACGTGTCAGTAGTCGATGAGTTGATGCTCGCGCAAGTAGGCGAGGATCACTTGTGCTTTTTCGACCGAAGTCCCACCATTTACGACGTTCCCACCGCGGCTCTCGGTCGTCGTCGCCGACAGCATCCGGGCATGCCCTGAGCGCTTCTCGGCGGCGGCCAGCCGGACCGGCTTGCGCTCGACGGCGCCGAGCGTCCATGCGGCGGCGGCGCCGTCTTCGCATCGCGCCGCCGGCACCGGCCGGATCGTGCCCGCGCGCAGCCGCGCGTACGCATAGCGCGGCTGGGCGTTCGCGAGCGGATGTACGGCAACCACCGCGGGCAGCGTGGCATCGACGCGCCGGCGCAGGCCCTTTGGCAGGAACTGCCGCACGGCGACGCGACCACCGGCGATGTCGACGTCGACGGCCGATCCGACCAGTGGCCGGCCGAGCGCCGCTGCAACGCGGTAGGGCAACATTCCTGTGTCGTATGCGCCCTCGGCGCGGGTGCCGGTCAGCACGAGGTCATAGTCCTTCACGTACGCCGCAAGCGCGCGCGCGGCGTCTTCGCCACCCGCGCAAGCGAGCACCTGGACTTCGCTCGCGCCGAGCGCCAGGTAGTCGTTGAGCGCGGGATCGGCGGCGTCGCCCGCGTGAATCACGGCGAGCTGCGCGCGATATTTTTCCGCGAGGCCACGGCCGAGCTCGAGCGCGGCGGCGTCGTTGCGGCTGTAGCGCGGTGCGCCGCTGACTGGATGGCGGCCGACGGACACCAGCACCGCGATACGTTGCACTTGTGTGGGGGAGTTCATGCTGCGGCTCCTGCGGCTTCGCGGGGACGGGCTGCGGCCTGCTGCTGTCCCCGTGCGGGGCGCGCGGCCTGCACCTGCTCGATCAGTGCGGCGATCGTTGCCTGCGCATCGCCGACGATGGTCAGGTTCGCGCGTCTGGCGATCGGCGCGCTGCCGTCCAGATTGACTGCGATCACGTGACGGCAGTCCTTGATGCCTTGCAGGTGCTGCACCGCGCCAGAGATGCCGAACGCAATGTAGACGCTGGCCTCGACCGTCTTGCCGGTCGCGCCGACCTGCTTGTCACGCGCGAAATTCCCGTTGTCGACCGCGACGCGGCTGGCGGCGATCGCCGCGCCGAACGCGCCCGCAAGCCGCGCGAACGCGCCGACGTCGGTCACGCCGTTGCCGGCCGCCACGATGAAGTCCGCCTCCTCCAGCGCGACCTGGGCGGCATCGATTTCCTCGACACCGAGGTCGCGATACAGTTGCGCCCCTCCCCTGGCGTGCAGGAACTCGCCGGACAGGCGCTCGCCCGCGCCGGTGAACGGCAGCTTCGTGTCAACCGCCCCCGGCGCGAGCAGAATGACCTCGGGCAGCGCGCGGGTCGCGAACGCACGCTTGGCGTGCGCATACACGCCGACGTGCCGCGCGTCGATCTCGACCACTTCCGTCGCGACGCTGGCGCCCGCCGCAGCCGCGTATCGCCGGCCGAGATCGCCGTCGCCGTTTGCGTTGTCGGGCAGGAAGACATGCCGGGGTGACAGCGCCGTCGCGCACGCCTGCAGTGCCCGCAGCTCGCTGTCTGGCGCGAACGTGCGCCGGTCGAACTCGGGCAGCGCGATCAGCTTGTCGACGCCGAGCTCCGCCGCGTCGTCCTTCAGTTCCCCGAACACCATCAGCACCACTTCGGTCTGCGCATCGGCGAGCAGCGCGGCCGCCGCGACTGCCTGGCGCGCATGCTCGTCCAGCGCGCCGCGTTCGCTGCGCGCGGCGACGAGCAGCACATAGCGCGGCGCCTTCACCATCCTCCGCGGCTTTGCCGCCTCGGCTGCGTGGCCGTGCGCGGGCCAGTGCGCGGCGCTTGCGTCCGCGCTGCCGGACTCGCCCAGCGTGACCCGCCTGAGGCCCGCCGCCGTGATGATGAACGGCCGGCGCGGGTCGATTCGTTTAGTCGTGTCCATCGATTCACTCCAGCGAGGCGGCGACCAGCTCAGCCACGTCGAGCACGTCAGGGCGCGGGCCGACGACGCCTTCCAGCATCGCCGTGCAGTTCGGGCACCCAACCGCAACCACGTCCGCGCCCACCGCGCGCGCGTCGGCGATGCGGATGTCGGGAATGCGCTGCTTGCCGGGAATATCCGTCAATGGTGCGCCACCCCCGCCGCCGCAGCAGCGCCCGCGCATGCCGTTGCGTTCCATCTCGACCACCTGGATGCCGATCGTCTTCAGCAGCTTGCGCGGGGCTTCGGTTTCGCCGTTGTAGCGGCCGAGATAACAGGGATCGTGATAGGTGATGCGCTTGTCGCGCAGCGCCTCGACCGCTTTCGGCGCGATCAGCCCGCTCGACGCAAGCTCGGCCAGATAGCTCGTGTGATGCTTGACCGTGACGCGCAGACCCAGCGCGCGGTACTCGTTGCGCAGGCTGTGCATCACGTGCGGATCGGCCGTCACGATCTGCCCGAACGATAGCGTGCCGAGCGTGCCGATCAGGTGCTTCGCCAGCTGCTGGAAGGTCGCCTCGTCGCCCAGGCGGCGCGCGACATCGCCGGTGTCGGTTTCCACCTCGCCGAGCACCGCATAGTCGATGCCCGCCTGGTTCAGCACCTTGACAAAGGCGCGCAGCGTGCGCTGATAGCGCATGTCGAACGCGCCTTCGCCGGCGACGATCAGCACGTCGACCGTCTTGCCCGGCTGCGCCACCGGGGCGTTCAGGTCGACCGACCAGTCATAGCGCGCAGCCGTATCGTAGCCGCCCATCGTGCCGGTTTCGCGCAGGTTCGCGAGCACTTCCGCACCCTTGCCCGGCACGGTGCCATGCTCAAGCGTCTGGTTGCGGCGCATGTCGACGATGGCATCGACGTGCTCGATCAGCATCGGGCACTCCTGCACGCAAGCGCGGCACGTGGTACACGACCACAATGTCTGCGCTTCGATCAGCCCGGATACGATCGGGCCGTTCGGCTCGCCGCGATGCCGGCCGACCGGAACGCCGGGCGTCGGGCTGCCTGCGTACGCGGCATCGGAGCCGCCCGCCATCCCGACGACAAGATCCTGGATCAGCTTCTTCGGGTTCAGCGGCTGGCCCGAAGCGAACGCCGGACATGCGGCCTCGCACTTGCCGCACTGCACGCACGCGTCGAAGCTCAGCAGCTGGTTCCAGCGGAACTCGACCGGCTTGGCGACGCCATACTCCTGGTGCTCGATGTCGGGCAGCTTGAGTGCGGTCGGCGGCGTGGCGGCGCCATTTCCGGTGTACGACTCGGGCGATGCCGCGAAGCGCTCCTGGCGCGGATGGAATGCGAGATGCAGCAGGCCCGCGATCGCATGCTTCATGGGCCCGCCTTGCGCTGCGCCGACCGTCAGGGCCAGCGCGCCGACGGCGATCAGCACCGCGCAGAACACGGCGAACGCCCCCGACATCAGACCGGCCGGCACCAGTGAGAACAGGGCGAGCCCGAGCGCGAACGAACCGAGCAACCATGGCAGCGTATTCCACGGCCCCTTCGACAAGCGCGCGGGCACGTCTTTCGCCCGGCGCCGGCGCCACACGAACACCGCACCGACCAGCATCACCAGCGCCGCGGCAAAGGTCAGCTTGTCGAGCCAGGGCGAGTAGATGGCGAGACCGTAGTTGACGAACACGAGCGCAAGCGCGCCGATCGCACCGCCGGCCGTCGCGACGTGCGTCTTGGCGATATACGGATCGCGTGCGACCACGTGGTGCAGGTCGACGAAATAGCGCTTGGGAATCGTGAACAGATTGGCAATGCCGAACGCGCCGGGCGCGCTCGCCCGCCCAAGCCGCCAGTACGACGCGCGCTTCAACACCGCGAAGGCGAGCCCCGCCACCGACAGCCAGAGCAGGACGGTAATCAGGTTGGACGGGTTCATCGTCAGAAATCCTTCACGAGCCGCAGCGCGTCGTAGATCGCGCCGTGGATGTTGTGCATCGAGATGCAGTCGCCAACCCGGAACAACAGGAAGCGGCCGTTGCCGAGCGTCTCCAACAGGCACGGTTGTGGTTCCGCCGCGAACAGCTTGTGCACGTCGACCTGGCCGCGGTTGACCGATTCCGGCTTCAGCTTCCAGTACAGGGTGTCGTTCGGCGTCGAACCATTCTCGATCACCACCTGGTCGACCGCGCGCTCCTCGAGTTCTTCGGTGTATTCGTTGCGCAGCACCGCGATCTTCTTGCCGTCCTCCTCGTAGACGCGATCGAGCCAGTAGTTCGGGGTGTGGATCACGCCCTGCTCGTACAGCCGGCGATAGAAGATCGGGAACGTCGTGCCGCCGCAGTCGTCGGCAACCTTCACGTCCGGCGTGACGATCTCCACCTTCGCGCCGCGGCTGGCCAGGTAGTCGGCCACGCCCGCGCCTGCGTGCGTGCTCACGCCGTCGTAGACCAGCACGTTCTGCTTCGCTTCGACGCGCCCGGACAGCACATCCCACGAGCTGACCGCCAGCCCCTCGGCGACGCCCCACCCGGGCACCTGGTCGGAGAATGCGCGGCCGCCGGTCGCCAGCACGATGATGTCCGGCTTCTCCGCCATGATCATCTTCGCGTCGGCTTCGACGCCCAGGCGCCGGTCGACGCCGAGGCGCTTGGTCTCCATGTCGAACCAGCGCACGATGCCCGCCATCTGCTCGCGCTGCGGCGCCTTCGACGCCAGCATGATCTGCCCGCCCACTTCGGCGTTCTTCTCGAACAGCACGACGTCATGTCCGCGCGAACGTGCGACGCGTGCCGCCTCCAGCCCCGCCGGACCCGCGCCGACCACGACGACCTTGCGCTTCGGGCCGCGCGACTTCTCGATCAGGTGAGGCATGGTCGCCTCGCGCGACGTCGCGGCATTTTGCACGCACAACACGTCCAGGCCGTTGTACTGGCGGTCGATGCAGTAGTTCGCGCCGACGCATTGCTTGATCTCGTCCTCGCGCCCGTCGCGGATCTTGATGACCATATGCGGATCGGCCATCTGCGCACGCGTCATGCCGACCAGGTCGACCATGCCGCTGGCGAGCAGGCGCTCGGCCTGGCCCGCGTCGCGGATGCTCTGCGCGTGCATCACCGGCACCTTGACCACCGCCTTGATGCCCGCGGCGAGATGCACGAACGGCTCGGGCGGCAGCGCCATCGGCGGCATGCAGTTGGCGAGCGTGTTGTGCGTGTCCGCGCCGGAGCCGATCACGCCGAGATAGTCGATCAGCCCCGATTCGGACATCGCCTGCGCGATTTCCTTGAGCTGCTCGTGATCGAGCCCGTCCTCATGGAACTCATCGCCGCACATGCGCAGGCCGACGCAGAAATCCTTCCCAACAGCCTCGCGCACCGCCTGCAGCACCTCGACGCCGAAGCGCAGGCGATTCTCCAGGCTGCCGCCCCATTCGTCGGTACGGAAGTTGGTGCGGGGGCTCCAGAACTGGTCGATCAGGTGCTGGTGCGCGGCCGAGATTTCGATGCCGTCCATCCCCGCGTCCTGCACGCGCTTCGCGGCGGCGGCGAAGTCGGCGATGATCCGGCGGATCTCCTCGATCTCGATGATCTTCGCGTTGCCGCGGTGCACCGGCTCGCGCACGCCGGAAGGCGTCATCAGGTGTGGCCAGTGCTCGCCGTGGAACGCCGAGCGGCGTCCCATATGCGTGGCCTGGATCATGATCTTGGCGCCGTGGCGGTGCATCGTCTCCGCGAGACGCGACAGCGGATCGATGATCTGGTCGGTCGCCAGGTTTACCGACTTCCACCAGCCCTGGGGACTGTCGATGGACACCGGGCTCGAGCCACCGCAGATCGCCAGGCCGACGCCGCCCTTTGCCTTCTCCTCGTAATAGCGAATGTAACGGTCGCCCGGCAGGCCGCCCGGCTCCGCATACACCTCGGCGTGCGCGGTGCTGACGATCCGGTTGCGCAGCGTCAGCTGGTTCAGCTGCAAAGGTTTGAACAAGTGGGGATAACGCATCGCGGACGACCTCTGGCGTTTGTATGTTTCGTAGTGCGGACTGGTTCGGTCGGTGGAGTTTGCTTAGTGGGCGATTGGCGACACTTCGAACACGCAATGATCGTGACCCTCGCCCGCGCACTGCACCTCCTTCGACTGCGCGCGCGGTGCGCCCTTGCCTGCTGGCGTCGTGTCATTGACCCAGTCCATCGCGCCAGCGAACCAGCCGGCGAACATGTAGCAGAGCTTGCCCTCCTTTTCCGGCTGCGCGAGCACGAACGACGAGTGCCGCAGCGCAATGCGCGCGCGGGCCGTCGCCGGATCGGCGTCCAGGATCGAGAACAGTCCCCAGCCGCGCTGCGACAGCCGCTTCAGGTAGTGCTCGAACACCGCCATCCCGCTGATCGCGTGCAGCATCGCTTCCTTGTCGCACCAGTGGTACGCGGACTTGTAGCCGGCCTTGTAGAGGATTTCCGCGTACGTATCGCGGCCGAGCGCCTCTTCCACGGCGACGTGGTTGTTGGTGAAGAAGTGGCGCGGCACATACAGCATGGGCAGCGCATCGGTGGTCCAGACGCCGGTATCGGGATCGACGTCGATCGGCAGTTGCGGTTGCATCGTGGTGACTCCGTGAGGAAAAATGGCCGATCGCGTCATCGCGCAGGCGCGGCATCGCCAGCGTGCCCGCTTGTGTCGCGCGGGCACGTCCCGTGTTTTGTGATTGCGTGAAAGAACTGGCGGCTTATGTGTGGATTACGCGCCCCACACGTCCTTGAACACGCGCACCCAGTTCTCACCCATGATCTTGCGGATGCGCGACGCCTTCCAGCCCGCGCGCACCATCGCCGCGGTCAGGTTCGGGAAATCGCCGATGGTCCGGATGCCTTCCGGGTTGATCACCTTGCCGAAATCGGTCAGGCGGCGATAGCGGCCCTTGTCGTGCGTCAGCATGTCGAAAAAATCAGTGCTGTAGCCCTGCGTGAAGTCGGTGCCGATACCGACCGCATCCTCGCCGACCAGGTTCACGACGTAGTCGATCGCCTCGATGTAGTCATCGACCGTCGCCGCGATGCCGCGCTTGAGGAACGGCGCGAACATCGTCACGCCGACGAAGCCGCCCGCATCGGCGATCTCCCGCAGCTGCGCATCGCTCTTGTTGCGCGGATGCTCCTTCAGGCCCGATGGCAGGCAGTGCGAATAGCAGACCGGCTTCTTCGAGAACGCAATCGCTTCGGACGACGTGTTGCCGCCGACGTGCGACAGATCGACCATGATCCCGACGCGGTTCATCTCGGAGATGACTTCCCGGCCGAAGTCGGACAGCCCGCCATCGCGCTCGTAGCAACCGGTGCCGACCAGGTTCTGGGTGTTGTAGCAGAGCTGCACCACGCGCACGCCCATGTCTGCGAACGCTTCGACATAGCCAAGGTTGTCCTCGAAAGCGTGGGCGTTCTGGAAGCCGAGGATCACGCCGGTCTTGCCTTCCCGCTTCGCGCGCAGGATGTCGTCGGTAGTCCGCACCAGCGTCAGCAGCGCGCCGTTGTCGCGGATCTGCTTCTTCATCAGTGCGATGTTGTCGACGGTCTTGGTGAAGTTCTCCCACACCGACACCGTACAGTTCGCCGCGGTGATGCCGCCCTTGTGCATGTCTTCGAACACCGAGCGCTCGAACTTGGAGATGTTCAGGCCGTCGATGATGATGCTGTCCTGATGCAGCGCGCTCATTGGTTGCTCCAGTCTTGTCGGTACGCGGTTCAGTAGATCGGGAAGCGTTCGCAAAGCGCGAAGATCTCGCGGCGCACGCGCTGTTCGGTGGCCTGGTCGCCTTCCGGGTTGGCGCGCAGCGCCTCGAACACTTCGAGGATCAGGCGGCCGACCTCGCGGAACTCCGTGACGCCGAAGCCTCGCGTTGTCGCGGCCGGGGCGCCGAGCCGGATGCCCGAGGTGATGGTTGGCTTCTCGGTATCGAACGGAATGCCGTTCTTGTTGCAGGTGATGCCGGCGCGCTCGAGCGCCTGCTCCACCTGGGTGCCCTTCAGCCCCTTCGGCCGCAGGTCGACCAGCAGCAGGTGGTTGTCGGTGCCGCCCGTGACCAGGTCGACGCCGCCAGACTTCAGCACTTCGCCGAGCGCTGCTGCGTTGGCAAGCACGTTGTCGATGTAGGTCTTGAATTCCGGCTGCAGCGCCTCGCCGAAGGCGACCGCCTTGCCCGCGATCACGTGCATCAACGGGCCGCCCTGCAGGCCCGGGAACACGGCCGAGTTGATCTTTTTCGCAATCTCTTCGTCGTTGGTCAGCACAAAGCCGCCGCGCGGGCCGCGCAGGGTCTTGTGCGTCGTCGACGTGACCACATGCGCGTGCTCGACCGGGTTCGGATGACGGCCCGCGGCGATCACGCCGGCGATGTGCGCCATATCGACCATCAGCTTCGCGCCGACGCTATCGGCAATCGCGCGGAAGCGGGCGAAATCCAGCTTGCGCGGATAGGCGGAGAAGCCGGCGATGATCAGGCTCGGCTTGTGCTCGTGCGCAAGCGCTTCGACCTGGTCGTAGTCGATCAGCATCGTGTCGCGGTTCACGCCGTACTGCACGGCATTGAACCACTTGCCCGACAGTGCGGGCTTCGCCCCATGGGTCAGGTGACCACCTGCGTCGAGCGACATGCCGAGCACGGTGTCGCCCGGCTTCGCCAGTGCGAGCATGACCGAGCCGTTCGCCTGTGCGCCGGAGTGCGGCTGGACGTTGGCGAAGCCGGCGTTGAAGAGCTGCTTCACGCGTTCGATCGCAAGCGACTCAACCTGGTCCGCGAACTCGCAGCCGCCGTAGTAGCGCTTGCCCGGGTATCCTTCCGCGTACTTGTTGGTCAGCACCGAGCCTTGCGCTTCGAGCACGGCGCGCGACACGATGTTTTCCGAAGCGATCAGCTCGACTTGCGACTGCTGCCGCTCGAGTTCTTTCAGGAGTGCGCCGCGCACCAGCGCGTCGCGCTCGGCCAAGGGCTGCGAGAAGAATGACTGGGTGTTCGACATAGAGCTTCCGTGAGGGATTGAGATGGCTGCCTGACAGGCGGGACAGGCCCTCGTTGCCGGGTCTTCCTGCCTCGTCGGCGCAGCGTTGCCGACGGGTCTATTCTTGTCGTTCGGGTATTGGGTCGATTGGTGAATTCAGACGCGTTCTTTTCCTTTTCCGCCATTCGCGTCCGATTTGCACAAGTCGGTCATGGGACGCACACGGGCAAGTGCAAAAAAAGCGGATTCCTATCACGTCACTCCCGCATGCTGCATTGCACTACGGTAGTGCCGCGCGCGGCAGCGCGAGTGCGGCTTGTCACGCATCCAGTGCAACACCGCTCGGCCCAAACGAGCTCGCCGCCCCAAAACATAGGGTTTCGCCGTATGGCACGTTTGTTGCGCCCGATTTATCACTAAAGCCATCGACGGTCGCCAGGCTTCAGACCTGAACGCCATCCGAATTCAAGGAACGCCCCCATGTCGCCCGACCGAACCGCGTCGCTGTCCCACTTCGCCTTCATGCCGTTGCCCAACTTCACGATGATTGCGTTTACCAGCGCGATCGAGGTGCTGCGGATGGCAAACTACCTCAGCGGCCAGGAACTGTACCGTTGGTCCATCGTCAGCCCGGAAGGCGGCCCGGTTACGGCGAGCAACGGATTGGCAATTGACACCACCCGCGCCGACAGCATCGGGCGGCCGGACATCGTGTTCGTCTGCGGCGGCGTCGACGTGCAGCGCTCGACCACGGCGGACTACCTGTCGGCGCTGCGCCGCGCGGCGCGCGAGGGCATCGCGCTGGGCAGCCTGTGTACCGGCACCTACGCCCTGGCCAAATCCGGGCTGCTCGCCGGCTACGCCTGCGCCATCCACTGGGAGAACATGTCGGCGCTGAAGGAAGAGTTTCCCGACACGCGCTTCCTCAAGGAACTATTCGTGATCGACCGCGACCGCATCACCTGCACGGGCGGCGTCGCGCCGCTCGACATGATGCTGAACCTGATCACCATCCGCGTCGGCAGCGCACGCGTCACGCAGATCGCCGAGCAGTTCATCGTCGAACATGTGCGCGACACGAGCGCGCAGCAGAAGATGCCGCTGGTGGCGCGCCTCGGCTCGGCGAACAAGTCGCTGTTCGAGGTGATCTCGCTGATGGAGAACAACATCGAGGAACCGCTGTCGCGCGAAGAGCTCGCGCGTCTGGCGAGCATGTCGCAGCGGCAGTTGCAGCGCCTGTTCCGCGACCATCTCGGGATGACGCCGACGCATTACTACCTGACGCTGCGTTTGCGCCGCGCGCGCGAGCTGCTGCTGCAGACCGACATGTCCATCATGCACATCACGATGGCCTGCGGCTTCCAGTCCGCGTGCCATTTCAGCAAGAGCTACCGCGACTCGTTCGGCGTTGCGCCGACGCGCGAACGCCGGCAGCAGATCGCGCCGCTGGCGAAGACGCCCGGGTCTGTGGGGTCGGCGCAGTATTCTCCGGTGATGCACGCGTGATTCACTGACTCATGCGGTGGCGTGGCGATACAAAGCGACCAGGTCGCCGGTTTGCTCCCCTCTCCCGCCCCTCTCCATAAATTGGAGAGGGGAGACAACACTCGCAATTCTCTGCCTTGTCAGCAGGCGCGGACGGCCTTTATCGCCCGATCACGCCGCCGCCAGCATCCCGTGCGGATCGATGACGAATTTCCGTGGCGCACCGCCATCAAACTGCTTGTACCCTTCCGGCGCCTGCTCAAGCGAGATAACGGACACGTTGACGATCTCCGCGATCGGCAGACGACCGTGCAGGATCGCCTGCATCAGGTTGCGGTTGTACTTCAGCACTGGTGTCTGCCCGGTATGGAATGAGTGCGACTTCGCCCAGCCAAGGCCGAAGCGGATACTCAGGCTGCCGTGCTGCGCCGCTGCATCCTTGGCGCCCGGATCGTCGGTCACGTAGAGCCCCGGAATCCCGATCGCGCCGGCGGGCCGCGTAATTTCCATCAGTGAATTCAGCACCGTCGCCGGCGCCTCCTCCGCGTGGCCGGACGCTCCATGGCCGTGCGCCTCGAAACCGACGCAATCGACCGCGCAATCGATCTCCGGCGTGCCAAGTATTTCGGCGATCTGCTCGCCAAGTGTCGCGTCCCTGGACAGATCGACCACTTCGAAACCCATTGCCTTCGCGTGGGCGAGACGCGCCGGGTTCATGTCGCCGACGATGGTGCAGGCCGCGCCGAGCAGGCGCGCCGAAGCCGCCGCGGCCATGCCGACCGGACCCGCGCCGGCGATGTAAACGGTCGAGCCGGGCTTCACGCCCGCAGTCACGGCACCGTGATAGCCGGTCGGCAAAATGTCCGACAGGCAGGTGAGATCGCGGATTTTCGCCATCGCCTGGTCGCGGTCGGGGAACTTCAGCAGGTTGAAGTCGGCATACGGCACCATCACGTACTCCGCCTGGCCGCCGATCCATCCGCCCATGTCGACATACCCGTACGCACCACCCGCACGCGCCGGGTTGACATTCAGGCATACGCCGGTGTGCTGCTCCTTGCACATCGCGCAGCGCCCGCACGCGACGTTGAACGGCACCGAAACCAGATCGCCGATCCTCAGCGTCTCGACGTCGCGGCCGACCTCGATCACCTCGCCGGTGATCTCGTGACCGAGCACGAGACCGGCCGGTGCGGTCGTGCGCCCGCGCACCATATGCTGGTCCGACCCGCAGATGTTCGTGCTCACGACCTTGAGGATCACGCCGTGGCCGATCGCACGGCCGCTTGGATCGGCCATTTTCGGATAGTCGATCTTCTGCACCTCGACCTTGCCCGGCTCAAGATATACGACACCTCGGTTGCTGCTCATCGCTTTGTCTCCATCAATGGTTGAAGCGTGCCGCGGCGCGCCAATCGGCGCGCGGCATGCGCGGCCGCGCCTTCGAGAGTAGTCCGGGACAACGGGGCGCCTGTGTGCAAAATCCGACGCGCACTTGAACGTCGCCGACATCGGAGCTTGCGCCAGCTATACCGCGCTCGCCGCGCCCATCCTGAGCGCAGCCGCTCCGCTCAGCCCCGATGACGGTTTCACACAAGCCGGCGACGGTTTTCCCCCAGATCGGCGGTCGATTACCGCGTCTACTTAAGATTCCGGGTCTTAAGGCAAGCTGATTCGAGGCCCTTACTTTTTCCAAGGACGCCATGCCAATCCCATCCCCCATTTCCGCGCGCGCGAACGCCGCCGCCCGGCTCGAACGTCTGCCGTTTTCCGGCTATCACCAGCTGATCTTCATCATCATCGCCGTTGCCTTCTTCTTCGACTCGGTCGATCTCGCCACGATGACCTTCGTACTAGGTTCGATCAAGCAGGAGTTCGGGTTGTCCACCGCGACGACCGGCCTGGTCGCCAGCGCCAGCTTCTTCGGGATGGTGCTGGGAGCGGCGCTCGCCGGCCTGCTCGCGGACCGCTTCGGGCGCCGGCCCGTGTTCCAGTGGAGCATGGTGCTGTGGGGCGTAGCGTCGTATCTGTGCTCGACGGCGCAAAGTGTCGAGGCGCTGATCGCCTGGCGCGTCCTGCTGGGGGTCGGCATGGGCATGGAGTTTCCGGTCGCGCAAACGCTGTTGTCCGAATTCGTCCCCGCCGCGAACCGAGGGCGCCTGATCGCGCTGATGGACGGCTTCTGGCCGCTGGGCTTCATCACGGCAGGCGTCGTTTCGTACTTCGTGCTGCCCGAATTCGGCTGGCGCACCGTGTTCGCGCTGCTCGCGATCCCGGCCGTGTTCGTACTGATCGTGCGGCGCCTCGTGCCCGAATCGCCGCGCTGGCTCGAACACGCGGGCCGGCACGCAGAGGCCGACGCAGTGATGCGCGACATCGAAGCCAGGGTGATGCGCTCCGCCGGCGTCGCGACGCTGCCTGCGCCCGCACGGCGCCTGATGGCCGCGCCGGTGCGCGGGCGCGGCGCGTTGCGCGAGATCTGGAGCGGCGCATACCGCCGCCGCACGACCATGGTATGGCTGCTCTGGTTCTTTGCGCTGCTCGGCTTCTACGGCCTGACGTCCTGGCTCGGCGCGCTGCTGCAACAGGGCGGTTTCGCGGTCACGCAATCGGTGTACTACACGGTGCTGATCTCTCTCGGCGGCATACCAGGCTTCCTGTGTGCCGCGTGGCTGGTCGAGCGCTGGGGCCGCAAGCCGACCTGCATCGCGTCGCTGCTCGGCGGCGGCGCGATGGCGTACCTGTACGGGCAGAGTGCGATGTACGGCGGCAGTGTCACGCTGCTCGTCGGCACCGGCCTGGCGATGCAGTTCTTCCTGTTCGGCATGTGGGCGGTGCTTTACACGTACACGCCGGAACAGTACGGCACCGGCGCGCGCGCGACGGGGTCCGGCTTCGCGTCGGCAATTGGGCGGATCGGCTCGCTGATCGGGCCCTATGTGGTTGGCGTGGTGTTGCCGGTGTTCGGACAGGGCGGCGTGTTCACCCTCGGCGCGATCTCGTTCGCGGTAGCGGCACTCGCAGTGTGGGTACTCGGCATCGAGACCCGTGGCGTCGCGCTGGAAGCGCTGGCGTCGGACGACGCGTCCGCTGAAACTGCCTGCTATCCCGGAATAGCTGACAAGACTTCCTGACCTGCAGGCCCGGTTCTGCCACGAGTCGTTGTCGCGACTCGCGGCATAACCGCAATGGATTGAACTCAGAACTTGTGACGAATCGCAGCACGGACCTGGAACTGCCTCGCCGTCGATGAGGCGTTCGCCGCCCCGGGCAAGTCGGCCAGGTCCAGTGCGGTGCCGGTCTTGTCGCCGGCGACGCGCTGGTAGGCGGCCTGGAGATAGACGTCCGTGCGCTTCGAGAAATTGTAATCCGCCATCAGGCCAAAGGAATGAACCTTCGGTTTCGCGTCGCCAGAGGACGCGCGGAAGTTCTCCAGCGTGAGCGTATACATGGCACCGGCGTAGAAAGCGGGCGTGAACTGGTACTTGAAATTCACTTCCAGGTTCTGGAACCGGAGCGAGTCCAGGGTACCGCCGGCCGGCAGGATCGATCCGGAGATGTACGAGGTGGACTGCGGCGCGGTCAAGTTCGAATTCGAGTAGGCGAAGCCGGCCGTCGCCGCACCGAACGTGTAGTTGATGCCGGCACCGAATATGCGCAAACGCCTGGCAAGGAAGTTCTTGTCGCCGCCGTTATTAATGGCGCCTCCTGACGTGGCCGACGGGTTGTCCGCCTGCAGATAGGCCGCCGCCAGCAACAAGCCTCCGCTCGCGTACTGCATCCCCGCGCCGTACTGGCGGTTGTTGGCAAAGTTGGTGTCGTTGCTGAAGCTGTAGGCGCCGCCGAACTGGAATCCGCCGAGGGAGGGACTCGTGTACTTGACGGTATTGTTGGCGCGGAACGAGTAGATCATGTTGTCGTTATCGTAGGGGTGGCCGAACATGGTTCCCCCCCAGTTTCCGGCAACAGTCGTCGGCGCGAGATAGTCGATCACCGAATCATATTGGCGCCCGAGCGTGACGCTCCCCAATTGATTGTCGGAAAGGCCGACGTAGGCTTGCCGACCAAAGAGCAATCCGCCCTGTGCCGCTTTGCCGTTGCTCGCATTGAAGCCGTTCTCGAGCTGGAACAACGCCTTGAGGCCGCCGCCCAGGTCTTCCGTCCCCTTCAGGCCCCAACGGCTGCCTTGCGCAAAGCCGCTTGCCATCTCGGTCAGGCTGTGTCCGCCGACGTTATTGGTGTAGTTGACGCCTTCGTCGATCACGCCGTACAGCGTGACGCCGCTTTGGGCAAAGGCAGACGCGGAAAACATCAGCGCCATGACCGGGCCCGCAGTCGCTCCCTTTTTCATTGAATTCTCTCCTCGTATGAACATGACTCACGCTGCCGACACGCCGATCGGTGCGGCATGCGCGGCAGCGTCTATGAGAGTAGTCGGGGAGCCCGGCAAACCTATGTCCAATACCGACACGCGTTTGCACGGCGCCGACACGGCCCGGGAAACGCTCAGCCCGCCTGCCCGCTGCGCCTGAGGTAATCGGCGCGTGTCCACTCGAGCGCGACGCCGACGCGTTGCGTGCCGGGCCGGATCTTCGGCTTGTGCACGGCAATCGTCAACGTGTCGAGCGCCGGCCATTCGCGAAACGACAGCTCGGCGATCTCGGCCACCAGGGTCTCGAGCAGGCGCGTATGCGGCTTGTACGCAAGAAACGCGGCGAGGCGCGCACAATAGCCGTCGTAGTCGATCCACTCACCGTCCTCGCTCGGCTCGTGGCGATATCCCAGACGCGCGTCGATCACGATCGGCTGCGGTGCTTCGTGCTCGTGCGGATGGATGCCGATCCGCACCGGCACCGCCAACGCATCGATAAACACACTCCAGCCCCGGCCCGGCAGCAGTGGCCCATCGAGCCCGGCGAGTGGTGCGCTGAACGCGTTGTCGACCGGCTTCATGATGTCAACGGCGTCGCGGCGTCGAGCATGATGCGGCAGAAATAATCGGCGAAGCTGCGCCGCAGGACGACCTCGAAGCGCTCGACGCCGGTCGGCACCAGCACGATCGACGCCTTGAAGTAGTGGCTCTGCGCGCACTGGCCCGGCTTGAACACGCGCGGATGCAGGTCGAGCGGACAGCCGCGCGCCAGTACGTCGCGTACGCGCCCGCCGCTGATCTCGACGACCGTGTAGCCGCTGCCGACGTCGACCGCCGCCGCGTACGCACCGACGATCGCCTGGGCGAGTTCAGGCTCGAGCACGCCCGCCGGCACCGGTTCGTTCGAGCGCACCAGCCACTCGTCGGGGCCGAGCCACAGCACGTCATAGGCGGCGCCGCGCGCGACCGTGTTCGGTGCGGCCGGCGGACAACAGCCGACCACGCCCTCGAACGCGTCGACGAACGCAGGGTCGGAGAGATCACCGCGCACGTTGACGAGATCAAGAAAGGCGCGCTCGCGCATCACGAAGTGCTCCGACGCACGCGCCTGGTGCGCGTTCAGCAGATCGGCCGCGCCGACGAACGGCGACTCAAGCCGCACGCCGCGCTTGCGCGCGTCAGACGCCGGCACGCCTGCCGCCGGCGTAGCGATATTCGATTCATTCCACATTCTGGCGCACCCCTTCCGTATCGTAGAAAACCGGGCTCGAGATCTTCGCGGTCACGCGCCGGCCGTTTGCCAGCGGAATCGCCACGCTCTCGCCCATCTTGTTCAGGCCGCCCTTCACCACGGCCAGCGCGATCGAGCGCTTCAGGATCGGGCTGTAATAGCTCGACGTCACGTGGCCGAGCATCGGCGTCGGGTCGGTCGTCGACACCTGCGTGTCCAGCGCAATGATCTGCGCGCCCTCCGGCAGCACGAACTGCGCGTCGTCGGTCAGCAGGCCGACGAACTGCTTGCGGCCTTCCTTCGCGGTATCCGAACGCGTCAGCGAGCGCTTGCCGAGGAAGTCCTTCGACTTCGCCACGACTCCGCCCATACCGAGGTCGTACGGCGTGATCGAGCCGTCCGTGTCCTGGCCGACGATGATGTAGCCCTTCTCCGCGCGCAGCACGTGCATCGTTTCCGTGCCGTACGGCGTGATGTCGAACTCGGCCCCCGCGGCCATCAGCGCTTCCCACACCGCGCGGCCGGCGTTCGCGGGCACGTTCACTTCGTACGCCAGCTCGCCCGAGAAGCTGATCCGCATCACGCGCGCCTTCGCGCCGGCGACGGTGCCGTTCCGATAGCTCATGAACGGGAAGGCCTCGTTGCCGAAGTCGATGTCATCGCAGACCTTGCGCAGTACCTTGCGGCTCTTCGGGCCGACCACCGCAAAGGTTGCCCAGTGATCGGTCACCGACCCAAGCCGCACCTTCATGTCCGGCCACTCGGTCTGCAGCCAGCGCTCGAGCCAGGTCAGCACACGCGCGGCGCCGCCCGTCGTCGTCGTCATCATGAAATGCTGCTCGCTGAGCCGCACCGTGACGCCGTCGTCGAACACCATGCCGTTCTCGTCGAGCATCAGGCCATAGCGGCACTTGCCGACTTCGAGCTTGTTCCACGGATTGGTGTACATCCAGTTCAGCAGCGTCACCGCGTCCGGGCCCTGGATGTCGATCTTGCCGAGCGTCGATGCATCGAGGATGCCGACGCTGTTG
Organism: Cupriavidus sp. 96C5-1; assembly: GCF_057798855.1. Lineage (NCBI taxonomy): Bacteria > Pseudomonadati > Pseudomonadota > Betaproteobacteria > Burkholderiales > Burkholderiaceae > Cupriavidus > Cupriavidus sp. 96C5-1. Next base: position 32,546 of record NZ_JBYOJU010000027.1, read on the forward strand.
CGCACCGCGAGGCATTCGCGCTTCACCGCCGCATGCAGGTCCTCGCCCTTCTTCGGGAAGTACCACGGACGCTTCCAGTTGCCGACGTCCTCGAACAGCGCGCCATGCTCGACGTGCCATTCATGGATGCAGGTCTTGCGCACCGGGTCGAGGAAGTCGCCGAGCTCGCGCCCCGCCAACGTGCCGAACGTGACCGGCGTGTAGTTGGGGCGGAACGTCGTCGTGCCGGTTTCGGGAATCGACTTGCCGAGCGCCTGCGCCAGGATCCCCATGCCGTTGATGTTGCCGAGCTTGCCCTGGTCGGTGCCGAAGCCCATCGCGGTGTAGCGCTTCACGTGTTCGACCGATTCAAAGCCTTCGCGCGCGGCGAGCAGGATGTCTGACGCGGCCACGTCGTTCTGGAAGTCGACGAACTGCTTCGGCCCGCGCGCGGCGGCCTCCTGGCTGCCGACGAGCCACAGCGGCAGCAGTGCGCCTTCGGCGACGGCTGTCACCTTTGGCGCGGCGGGGCGCCTGGCGTTACTGAAGCCGGCAGCCTTGGCAGCGGCGGCCCCCGCTTCGATCGCGAGCGGCAGCGCCTGCGCCAGGCTGAACTCGCCCGCCGCCGCGCCAACGCTCGCCTCGGCCTGCATCGACTTGCCCGGCACGAAGCACACCTTCTCATCGCTCCACCGCGCCTTGCCGCCCGATTGCGCGAACAGGTGAAGGACCGGGCTGAGGCCGCCCGACATCGCGACCAGATCGCACGGGATCGTCGACAGCTTGCGCCCGGTCTTGCCGTTTGCATAAGCCGCCACGTCGACAGACGAGACGTGCCGCTTGCCGGATGCAGCCGTCACCACTGCGCCATTCAGCACGGTCAGGCCCTGCCGCTTCGCGGCGGCCGGCAGCGCGCCATTGGTCGATGCGCGCGCATCGACGATCGTCACCTTCGCGCCGCACGCCTTCAGGTCGAGCGCCGCCTGGTAGCCGCGATCGTTGTTGGTGAACACGACCGCGTCGCGTCCCGGCAGCACGCTGTAGCGATGGATGTAGGTCGACACCGCCGACGCGATCATCACGCCCGGCAGGTCGTTGTTGCCGAACACGAGCGGACGTTCGTGCGCGCCGGTGGCCAGAATCACCCGCCTTGCACGGATCTTCCACAGCAGCTCGCGCGTGCCCTGGCGCTTCGCTGCCGGCAGGTGGTCGGTGAGGCGCTGCGTCACGGTCACGAGATTGTGGTCCTGATAGCCGAACGCGGTGCTGCGCGACAGGATCGTCACCTCCGGCATCTTGCGCAGTTCAGCCTCGATCTGCTCGGCCCACTGCAGCGCGGGCTTGCCGTTGATCTCGGCGCGAGCGGAAAGCAGGCTGCCGCCAAGCTCGCACTGATCTTCGACCAGGAGCACGCGCGCACCGGATACTGCCGCCGCATGCGCTGCCGCGAGGCCCGTCGGGCCGCCGCCAACCACCAGCACGTCGCAGTGCGCGTAGCACTTGTCGTAGCGATCGGCGTCGCGCATGTCGGGCGCCTTGCCAAGACCGGCCGCATGGCGGATCTTCTCTTCGTACTTCGGCCACATCTTGCGCGGCCACATAAAGGTCTTGTAGTAGAAGCCCGCTGGCATAAAGCGCGCGAACTTCTGGTTGATCGCCATGCGATCACGTTCGAGATCGGGCTGCGCATTCACGCTCGTCGCGATGAGTCCGTGATACAGCTCGACTTCCGTCGCGCGCGCGTTCGGCACCGTATACGCGCCACGTTCGAGCTGCACCACGGCATTCGGCTCCGCGACGTCCGCCGTCACGATGCCACGCGGACGGTGATACTTGAAGCTGCGCGCGACAAAACGCACGCCGTTGGCGAGCAGCGCCGACGCAAGCGTATCGCCCTGGAACCCCTGATACGTGCGCCCGTTGAACGTGAAGGTCAGCGGAACCGCGCGATTGATGCGGCCACCGGTGCCGAGACGGTCTTTCTGGCTCATTTCTTGCCCCTTACTTGCGGTGCTTCATGCGGTGCGGTGGCGCCGGGCTGGCCGAAGGTCTCGTAGCCCTTGATGTCATAGCTGACCGTATCGCGCTCCACCTTGAACCAGCGGCGGCAGCCCTGGGCGTGGATCCATTGCTCGCGATGCTCGCCCCGGGTATTGGTGCGCATGAACAGGTAGTCCCCCCATTCGCGGTCAGACAGCTTCTCGGTCTCGAGCGGACGCGCGATGTCGGCCTCGCCGCCGCATGAAAATTCGGATTCGGCGCGCGGGCCGCACCACGGACATTCGATCAGCAACATTTCTTTCTCCTGGTGGCGTTCAGTGCGCGACGGCGGCGGCGCCGTGCTCATCGATCAGGTGGCCGGTATAGAAGCGGTCGAGCGAAAACGGCGCGTTCAGCGGATGCGGCTGGTCGCGCGCGATGGTGTGCGCGAACACCCATCCCGAGCCCGGCGTCGCCTTGAAGCCGCCCGTGCCCCAGCCGCAGTTGAAGTAGAGGCCCTTCACGTCGGTCTTGCCGATGATCGGGCAGGCATCCGGCGACACATCGACGATGCCGCCCCACTGGCGGTTCATGCGCACGCGCGAGAACACCGGGAACATCTCGACGATCGCCTGCAGCGTCCCTTCGATGACCTGGAAGCTGCCGCGCTGGCCGAAGCCGGTGTACTGGTCGATGCCCGCGCCGATCACAAGGTCGCCCTTGTCGGACTGGCTGATGTACGCGTGCACCGCGTTCGACATGATCACCGAGTTGACAACCGGCTTGATCGGCTCCGACACCAGCGCCTGCAGCGGATGGCTCTCGATCGGAAGGCGCACGCCCGCCATGTCGGCGAGCGTGGTCGTGTTGCCGGCCGCGACCACCGCGACCTTCTTTGCCTTGATAAAGCCCTTCACCGTGTCGACACCGACGACCGCGCCGTGATCGCGCCGGATGCCGGTCACCTGGCAGTTCTGGATGATGTCGACACCGGCCCGATCGGCGCCCCGCGCGAAGCCCCACGCGACCGCGTCGTGCCGGGCGACGCCGGCGCGGCGCTGGATCGAGGCACCAAGCACGGGGTAGCGGCTGTTCAGGTTGATCGTCGGTTCGATCTCCTTGACCTCCTGCGGCGTCAGAAACTCCGCGTCGACGCCGTTCAGGCGGTTCGCATTCACCCGGCGCTCGGTGTCGCGCACATCCTGCAGCGTGTGCGCCAGGTTCATCACGCCGCGCTGGCTGAACATCACGTTGTAGTTCAGGTCCTGCGACAGCCCTTCCCACAGCTTCATCGCTTTCTCGTAGAGCGCCGCGGATTCGTCCCACAGATAGTTCGAGCGGACGATCGTCGTGTTGCGCGCGGTGTTGCCACCGCCGATCCAGCCCTTCTCGAGCACGGCAACGTTAGTGATCCCGTGCTCCTTCGCGAGGTAGTACGCAGTCGCGAGACCATGCCCGCCGCCACCGACGATCACCACGTCATACTCGCGCTTGGGCTCCGGGCTCTTCCATTGCTTTTCCCAGTTCTCGTGATAAGACAGGCCGTTGCGGAACAGACTGAATATCGAATAGCGGCTCATTTCGTGGACCCTTTCGTTAGCATTCAATGACGTTCACGGCCAGGCCGCCGCGCGACGTCTCCTTGTACTTCGTCTTCATGTCGGCGCCGGTCTCCCGCATCGTCTTGATCACCGAATCGAGCGACACATAGTGCTGGCCGTCGCCCTTCAGCGCCATGCGCGATGCGTTGAGCGCCTTGATCGCTCCCATCGCGTTGCGCTCGATACATGGGATCTGCACCAGCCCACCGACCGGATCGCAGGTCATCCCTAGGTTGTGCTCCATGCCGATTTCGGCGGCATTCTCGACCTGGTCTGGCGTGCCGCCCATCACCGCAGCGAGCGCGGCCGCGGCCATCGAGCACGCAACGCCGACCTCGCCCTGGCAACCGACCTCGGCGCCCGAGATAGACGCCGTCTCCTTGTAGATCATCCCGATCGCCGCTGCGGTCAGCAGGAACTCGACAATGCCGTCGTCATTCGAGCCCGGCACGAACTTCACGTAGTAATGGAGCACCGCAGGGATCACGCCGGCCGCACCGTTGGTCGGCGCGGTGACGACACGCCCGCCCGCCGCGTTCTCTTCGTTGACGGCCATCGCGTACAGGTTGACCCAGTCAAGCATCGACAGCGGATCGCGCAGCGATTCCTCGGAACGCGCGCGCAACCGGTTGTAGAGTTCGGCCGCGCGGCGTTTCACGCGCATCGGTCCGGGCAACTCCCCCTCGACCTTGCAGCCACGCTCGACGCAGGCAGCCATCGCCTGCCAGATCGCCAGCAGCCCGGCGCGCACGGAATCGGCCGGGCGCAAGGCACATTCATTGCGAAAGATCAGTTCGGCGATCGACAACCCACTGTCGCGGCACGCCCGGATCAGGTCGGCGCCGGTGAGGAACGGATACGGCGCGTCGGCTGCGGCTCGCGCACCATTCACGCGATCGCCATCGCGATTGACCACGAACCCACCGCCGATCGAGTAATACTCCTTTTCCACGAGCAACTGCCCCTGCTCGTCGAACGCCTGGAAGCGCATGCCGTTCGAATGCACGACGCTGCCTGTACTGCTCATCAGACGGCGAAAGAAGCCGATGTGCTCCTTTTCGTCGAAGCCGATCTCATGCTTGCCAAGCAGCAACAAGCGCTTGTCCTTGCGGATCCGCGCGAGGCGCGGTTCAATAAGGTCCGGGTCGATCCGGTCTGGCAAGCGCCCCTCAAGGCCAAGGAGCACCGCTTTGTCGGTGCCGTGGCCCTTGCCGGTTGCGCCGAGCGAACCGTACAGCTCCGCCCGCACGCGGCGCACGAAACCGAGCAGGTTCGCATCCTCAAGGTGCGATACGAAGCGGCATGCGGCGATCATCGGGCCGACCGTGTGCGAACTCGATGGACCGATGCCGATTTTGAACAGGTCGAAAACGCTGACATTCATCTGGCTGCCTCTTTGCTATTGCCTGGTAGGTGTCGTTGGATGTCAGTACATCAAAGCGTAGAATTTGCCGATAGAACAAAAGCGGCATCGACGTGGGACACCGCCGCCAGGCGCGCGTCCAAACAGGCCGGAAGTTCGCTTTGGCGATGATTCGCGTCGGAAAAGTGCAAGTCCGCGGCATGCGGATCGGCGACGCTGGCTGTGACGGAGCCGCGTCGTGCAGGTAGGCGGCGAGGGCTGCATGGATGCCGTACGCATCACCGGTGTTCGCTACCGATACGCCGCCGCCCCGCAACCCAGATCCGCCCGCTTGCGCGAGCCATCTCAAGATGGATGCAGCCATGACAACCGACGTTCCCATTTCCCCTGTCGCCGAGCCGGCGCCACGGCGCGTCCGCTTCGGCATCGTGCTGCTGCCGAACTTCACGCTGACCGCGTTTTCGGGTTTCGTCGACATGCTGCGGCTATCGGCGGACGACGGCGACTACAGCAAGCCGGTGCGGTGCGTCTGGAGCGTGATCGGAAACACACTCGCGCCGGTACGCGCGAGCTGCGGGATCCAGGTCGCGCCGTGGGAGACCTTCGACGACGCGGAGCCATTCGACTATGTGGTCGTGGTCGGCGGGCTACTGCACTCGGGACCACAGGCCGGACCTGAGACGCTTGACTTCATCCGTCGCGCGGCGGGCGGCGGCGCGACGATCGTCGGCATCTGCACCGGCGTTTTTGCGCTGATGCGCGCGGGCGTGCTCGAGGGGCACCGCGCCTGCGTCAGCTGGTTCCACTACTGGGATTTTATAGAGCGCTTCCCGTCGGTGGATGCGGACCTGCTGATTGCCGACCGGCTGTTCGTGATCGACCGCCGGCGCATCACCTGCTCAGGCGGGCGCGCGTCGATCGACGTCGCCGCCGCCATCCTGCTGCGCCACTTCGATCACGCCACCGTGCAGAAGGCGCTGCGGATCCTGCTCGTCGGCGAGATGCAAAAGGGCAATGCGCCGCAGCCGCATCCGCCCGGCCTCGAGCCCGCGACGCACCCAAAGGTCAAGCGCGCGATTCTGCTGATGGAGCAGCACGTCGGCCGGGCGCTCCCGCTTGAAGCGCTCGCCTGCAAGCTCGACCTGTCGCCACGCCAGCTCGAGCGCCTGTTCAAGGCGGAGACCGGCAAGAGCCCGCAGGCATTCGCCAAGCATGTGCGGCTGCGGACCGCTGCGTGGTTGTTGACCAGCTCGGACCGCACAGTCGTCGACATCGCGTTGAGCTGCGGCTTTGCCGACGCATCACACCTCGGCCGTGACTTTCGCAAACAGTTCGGCGTACCGCCTGCAGCCTACCGCGGCCAAGGTATAGATCCGGCCAGGTCGACGCTGCCCGATGGCGATGCCGGCGAGATTTCGGCGATCACCGAAAGCGAGTGTTGAACGATCCTTTGCCGACTTGACCCATTCGTTATACAGAACTCATGAGTCCTCCCGCATCGCCTGAATCATGAAGGCGGCATCCATTGTTCGCTGCATGCCGATCCAGATCGTTTTGGCGCCGGGATCGCCTCACTCTTGCGCCCAAGGAATCCGCCCAGAGAGGCCACCAGACGAATCATCTGATTGAGCCTAGCCGGTGTCTTTGGACGAGCCTTTTTCGCGAGCACGTATGCACCGCGCACCTCATCAGCGTCGAAGAACGGCGACGCGTCCAACTCCGGGAAGGTTCTGCCCAGTCGCATCAGCCGGGCAATGCGCCATGCCACCACCATGTACAGCACCGGGGCTCGCTGTACCTGAGGGGCTTGCGAGCGGCCGAGGTGGCCGAGACCCGCATGGGGGCATTTTTTTGCCGGCGCGATGTCCACGGGATGAAGCGCTGGTGGCTGGAGGTGACCGGCAAGGGCAATAAGACGCGGCTGGTGCCGGCCACCGACGAACTGGTGGCAGAACTGGCGCGCTATCGCCGCGTCCACGGCCTGCCGCCCAGCCCGATGCCCGGCGAAGAGCACCCCCTGGTGCTGCCAGTCATTGGCCAGCCCCGGGCGCCCCGGCCCTTGTCGCGTGGCGATAGCGCGCCAGCGGCGGCGTTCGTCGATGAAACGGCGTGGCCAAGAGACCTCACCCCTATGCTGCCTTGGCGTCCACGCCGCGCCGGATGTCCTTCTCTAGCGCCGGACTCGCAATGTCCGAGAGGCTTCGGACGGCCTGCTCGAGCGTGCGGATCAGATCCAGGGTGGCTCCCAGGGCTTCATAGATGTTCTTCCAGCCCCGCACTGCACCCCATACCCGGCGGATCACGTCGAGCGCCGTAGGCCGGTCCGCCACGAAGGCAGAGAATTCGCTCATCGCATTGTCGAGGGTTGCAAGCTTCCCTTGCGTGCCCACGCTCAGGTGCAGGCGGCGCTCCATGGAGACGGACGCCCGCGGCACGACGTCATACAGCGGGCTGAGGCGCCAGCCCTGCAGCTGCGTGTCGTAGGCAAACGCGTGGTTGCGCAGGTGGTCATCGTCGTTGGTCAGGAAGATGTTGAGCACCATGCGGGCAAACAGCTCCTCGTTGTCGGCTTTCACGCACGACGCCACGACCTGCTCGCGAATCGTCTGGGCCAGATCCTTGTAGCCCTTGGCCATCGACTCCATCTCCGGGCATCCCATCAGGGTCAAGGCGCTGACTTGCGCTATGCGGCCCTCGGTATAGCCAGGCATGGGCTCGGTGTCGTAGCCGCGCGCCATGGCCGCGAGCGGTTGCCCGGCCGGCGCCCAGTACCGGTCGAACCGACGGATCAGCAGCACCGGCTTGCCCCCGACCGCGATCACCTTCACCGGCGGAACGGAAAGCCCAGCGGCCCGCGCGATCTCCAGGGCGCCTGCCTCGAGGACTGCCATGTTGAGCGTGTCGGTCTTGGACGGGAACTTGGCCAGCCACAGGACGCTGTCGGCCTCCCGCACGGAAGCTTTCGGGCGCGCGCCGCCGGCCGACGGCACGCCGCCGAGGTATGGCTGCAGGTTCGCCGGAATGGGCTCGCCGTTCTCGACCGCGTCAGCCACCTGCAAGAGGTATGGCAGATCGATCAGCCCCCCGGCCCCCTTGCGAGCGGGACTCTTGGTGTCCTCCCGCACGTCCAGCGCACCAACGCGGTCACTGCCAGCCTCCAGCAGGTAGGTGAATTCGTCGAGCGAGTTCGGCGCGGCATTGAGCTGGGCCTCGATGACGCGGCGGCCCCAGGCATCGGGCGCAGCATCGCGGATCCCCCCGAATTCGTTCACCTCGGGCAGCGGGTACCACACCGTGCCGGGCTCCGCCTGCCGCGCCTGCGCCAAGGTGAGCGCGCGAGGGTCTACCTCGATGGCGTTCGGCCGCTGCAGGTAACGCGTGCCATAGGCGAAGCTGACGGTTTCCCGACCCGCGGACGCCTCGCGACCGAGCAGTCCTGCGGGCACGAAGTGATGCCCTTCCGCCTGATCGGCGATGTGGGCGAATACCGCTACCTTACTGGGAGCGCGACGAGGGGCCAAGGCTTCTCCTTAGAAATCGAGTTCACGCAGTTCCGCCTTGCTTGCGGAGCGAATGCGCTGTGGCAGCTTGCGCGCATGCAAGGCGATCAATGCCGGCACATCCCCTGCAAGGAGCGCCTGCAGGGTGACTTCCGGCGCCAGGGCATGAACATAGCGCAGGATCTGCGTAAGAGTCCGCCCCGGATCGCCTTTTTCGATCAGGATCGCGGTTCCCCGGGAGAGCCCGGCGCGTGCAGCAACCTCCGCCTGGCGTAGCCTCAGGCCTTGGCGCAGCTGGGTGATACGCGCACCAAGCTGCTTGGCTTCAGTGAGCCGGGAAAGAGGCAGAAGTGGAGATTCGTCTCGTTTCATAATGTCTGTAATCCTGAACTATAAAACGCTTTAGGTCTGCTATTGCGAACATTATAGTGCTGGTGGCGCTGGCGATCAAGACCGAGATATGTTCACAAACTTAGACTTTACTGCTATTAAAGTCCATGATTGGCAACATTTTTATCGTTTCGGTCGTTCTGCCTCGCTCAGCTTGGCGCATATGACGCAAAAGTCATAACTCGCCTCATCGAGTTGGGCCCAGGGGAGACTTCCTGGCCGGCGCTTGCCGAGGAAATCAAGCAGGGCGTGCCGGTCTGGCGATACATGTCCGGCTCATTGGCGGTGACGCGAGGCGGCGATCTCGAGTGCGGAGATGCGGTCGGGCAAGAACTCCTCGTTCAAAACCGCGACCCCGACCTGCACCATGCAGTGCGCCCCTTCGTCCGTCCAGCGCATCTGTCGCCTCCTGTCCCATGCGATGGCTGACGACCTGGGTCAGCGCGGACTCCGCGATGCTACTGCTGATCGGCAGGCCCTTTCGATGCCGAGCGCCGTAGTTGACCAACGTATGCGCGTTGTTCCTCAGGTGCCTGATGCGGCCAAAAACGACCTTCCGACAACGAAAACTCAATTGTCAATTTGATCTGTCCGAGCTGCCGGCAACTGAGCTGGAGAGCCTCGAGGCAAAGGCATCCAAGCTGGGCGACCATGTTCTCGCCGGGCGCTTGATGCGGGAAGTGGATTCGGTATGGACGGAGTATCCCATTGGCTACTCCAGCGCGTATCCGCCCATTGGCCGCGCTGGCATGGTTTCCGCCTGGTCGCCGCTGATGCGTCCACTCCCCACCGGCTCCTGAGCAGCCAGATGGATTAGAATCCCTCCTCATGCCTTGAACGGTCACATTATTCTGGGTGTTGAAGTCGATGCAACTCGATATCTTTGCTCACAGCCGCGATGTAATGCTACGCAATGATGTTGCCGACGCCCTGCAGCGGCGCGGGGTGCGTTGCAGCTATTGCTCAGCGAGTGTCCTTCCGACGATCTTCTCCCTGCCCTTAGTACGCCGACTCGGGCTCTCGAGGATCAAATGCCGGATCGTTCTAGCGACCACGATGCACTACGACGAGCGCATGGCGAGATAACCTGCGAGGCCATGCCGATATACTCACTGTACGGTATCACCAATAGAAGTCTCAATTTGAGCCAAAATGGATAATATCCGTCCTTATAAAATCATTGATAGCGACGCCTGTCTGCGTCTTTTCGACGGTAACACGCCGCGATTCTTTGATAAATCAGAGCTGGCTTCGTTTCAACAATTCTTGGCGGGATTGATGCAGCAATACCACGTTATCGAGCGGGATGGCCGGATTGTCGCCTGCGGGGGCCATATCGTTCAATCGGACAACGAAACAGCATCTCTCTGCTGGGGTATGGTCGATCAAATCCTGCACGGGCAGGGCCTGGGTCGCAGGCTGATGGAAACGCGGCTCGCAGCTATAAGCGCATCCGGCAGCATATCACGCGTGACTTTAGGCACCAGCCAGCATACGAAGCAGTTCTACCTCCGGTTTGGCTTTGTCCCCGTGGACATGACGCCGGATGGCTACGGACCGGGTATTGACCGATGGGACATGGTTCTTCTGTTGAAGGTGTAAAGCGTATGATTCGGTCGGTAAATTAGATTTTTGACACAAAAATTGTATTTTACGTGCGGAAATATTTTGCGAAGAAAAATATAGCCGTCGATTTTTATTCAACACAGAATTAATTATTCCCATACCATTTGAAATGAAGGTGCCAGATAGGTGGAGGTTGTCATAAAACGAGGATGACCCGGTTTGCGAGCACTTAGTTATTCTGGTCGCTGGAGAAAAAGTGGATCTGGATAATGGGAGGGATGGTGCACGAGCCCTGGTTATATTTTTCGCTTATAGATTTATCCCAATAATAATTGCATAGACATATGCAAAAATTCTGAATCCACTGCAAAGCCATTCCCGCCAATGCCATATACGTGCATGGATACACCGGGGGCACACGCGAAATAATGTTTTCCCAGAAAAATGTTGACGGCGCAGACGCCCTGCGCACGATCGCTGCCGATCCGAAGCACCTGGGCGCTGCCATCGGCAGCATCATGATCGTGCATACCTGGGGGCAGAACCTGCAGCATCATCCGCACGTGCGCTGCGTGGTGCCGGGCGGCGATATCGCGCACGATGGCGAGCACTGGACCGCCTGCCGTCCCGGCTTATCTGCAACCACCGGCTGCAGCGCTTCAACGGCGACGCGGTGACCTTCCAGTGGAAGGACTACAAACATGGGGCCGCAAGCCGACCATGAGCTCGCGGCCGACGAGTTCATCCGTCGCTTCCTGTTGCATATTCCGCCCAGCGGCTTCAAGCACATCCGCAGTTACGGCCTGCTGGCCAATCGCCACCGCGCCGCCAAACTTGCCACCTGCCGCAGGCTGCTAGGCGTCGTGGCCCCTGCGGAAGACACTTGCAGCGCCATGGACGACTACCGTGACCGTTACCCGCGACTCACTGGCAGGTCGTTACGCGATTGCCCGGTCTGCGCCAAGGGCCACATGGTATGGCTACCGATTCCTCACTGACCAGCTTCGGGCCTGATCATATCGCTAGCTTTTGGCTCACCCCAGAGGCCCGCGCGTACACCGCCAGCACCCGGATGCGCTACCTGAAGCTGAGCGATCGACTATGCCGCCAGTTGGTCGCCGCCGGCGTGCGCAAGAGCAATCCAGCGGAAAAGCTAGTCAGGGAAGGGCATTGGCCAGATGGGGAGCCGATTCCGCTCTTCCTCGATGCAAGCGAAGACGCACGGTTGCAGGAGCACGTACAGCCGCAAGCCAACGACGATCTGGCCCAATTGCGCGGCCGAGCGATCGTGGCCCTATTCCTGGCCACAGATCTCACTGCGGCTGAAGGAAGGGCAGCGGCCCTTCCACATCTGATACTGGACCAGCGGCACCCTGCACTCTCCATCCCAGCGCATGGAGCCCGGGATGCCCGGACGGTCAGCGTTCCCGACTTCGCCCTGCCAATTCTGCGCCTGTGGCTCGATCGGCGAGCCGCGCTGCCGATCGCCGGCGACCTTCTGTTCACGCTCACTGAACTCGGCAAGCCGACCACCGACGCTAGCCTAGGAAAGATAGTGCGAGATGCACTGCAGGCGGTCGGGTTCGAGGGCGATGACATGAGCCCGCGCGTCCTGCGCAACACCTTCTGCCGGCGCCAACTGCTTGCCGGCGTTTCCAGGCTAGACGTGGCCGCCCTGCTCGGCCTGGCCAGCCTGCGTACCTGCGACCGGATCGCTGCCACCATCGATGCGCAGTTGTAATTGTTGGTTTCGCGTAGTCGCACACATCGCATGGAATTTGCTATTCTCGCGAATGCCTCTACGGCGACATATCAACGAGTAACCAGACCAGAGAATCCATGGCAACCAAAGCGAAAGCTGTCGTAAAGACCCCGGCCAAGCCCGCCGCCAAAAAGGCAGCGCCGGCCAAAAAAGCAGTAGCACCGGCAAAGAAGGCCGCTGCGGCTGCACCGGTAGCGAAGCCGCTGAAGGACACTTTCACCAAGGCGAGCTTGCTGGCCCACCTGGTCGCCCAGACCGAGCTGGACGCCAAGACCGTCAAGACCGTGCTGGCCCACTTGGAAAACACCGTCCTGAGCGCGGTGCACAAGAAGGGCGCGGGCGAGTTCACGCTCCCCGGCCTGCTCAAGGTCACCGCCCTGCAAGTGCCGGCGACCAAGAAGCGCTTCGGAAAGAACCCGTTCACCGGCGAAGATCAGTGGTTCGCTGCAAAGCCGGCCACCGTCAAGGTCAAGGTTCGCCCGTTGAAGAAACTGAAGGACGCCGCGCTGTAAGGTGTACCGACCTGCTGAACGAATGGAGCCCGCGAGGCTCCATTTTTTTACGCCGGGCTGGCAAAAGAGAAGGCGCCTCACCGACCTGCGGGTCCCGAACGACGGGTGAACAGGGTGGATACGCGGCGAGCCCTGCAAAGGCAGACATTCCGGAATTCAGAGATTCAGGGGCGTGGGCGGTTTTCTTCAGAACTGGTACCGCAGGCCGGCAACGATCTGCCGGCCCAAGCCCGGGGTGACCGCTAGGTTTCCCCATGATGCGGGGTAGTAATTCTTGTTGAACAGGTTGTGCACGTCCAGCGAGATCCGGGTGTTTCGATCAATCTGCCAGTATGTCACCAGCTTGACGGTGGCGTAGGCAGGCAGCGAATAGGTGTCGGTTGCATTGCCGGAGCGCGAGCCCACGTAGACCAGGCCGCTGCCTACACCGTAACGCCCGCCTAGCGGCATTGCGTCCTCTCTGATCGCCAGCAGGCTCGCGCTTACCTTGGGGATGTTGGTCAGGCGCGTGCCCACGGCAATTGCGTTGTCCTTCGTCACTCTGGCGTTGACGAGGGCGAAACTGCCGCTAACGCGCCAGTGCGCGTCGAGTTGGCCGAACGCATCGAACTCCAGTCCGCGGCTTTGTACCTCGCCTGCAGCCACGCTGAAGTTGGCATTGGTGGGGCTGCGGGTCAGCACGTTTTGCTTGACTATATCGAACACTGCCAGCGTCGCACCCAGCCGCTGGTCGGCCGACTGCCACTTTGCGCCGGCCTCCAGCGCCCGGCAGTGCTGCGGGTCGAAGGCATTCCCCGCCTCGTCCACACCGCTGTTGGGACGGAAGGACTTGCCCAGCGACAGGTAGAGCGAGGTCTGCGCGCCCGGCAGCCAAGTCAGGCCCACGCGTGGCGACACCGCGCTCTGGCTTTGGCTGGTGGATTTCGCCGTGATCAGGTTGTCCACCGTCTGGCGATAGTTGTCCAGCCGCACGCCGGCAAGTAGCTTCCATTGTTCGGAGAGATCGATCTGGTCCTGCAGGTACACACCGAGGCTGCGCTGATTCTCGCGGGTGCTGATGCTCGGCGCCACCGGCGGCTGCGGCTGGCCGTACACCGGCTGGTAGATGTCGATAGCATACGGATTGGATGCAATGCTGGAGTAGGCGATATCCATGCCCATATAGAGGCGCGATGCGTCCACTCCCGCCAGCACAGTGTGCCCCAGACCACCGGTCTGGAACTTGCCTTCCACTTCGGCCTGTGCCGAGGTGTCCCGCGACGGCAGGCTGCGCCAGCTGTTGCGGCGGGTCAGGGTGCGACCATCGGCTAGCAGGCTGCCGAACTCTGCGGCTTCGCCGTAGAAGCCGGATTCCTTGTAGCTCATGCCGATGCGCGTGCGCCAGCCAGGCGCCAGTTCACGGTCCAGTGTGAGCTGATGGGTGTCGCTGGACAGATGCAGGTTGGGGTCCCCTGGTTCACCCAAGACGCGGTCGCGAGGCAGGTCGATGCGGCCGTTGACGTTGATCAGGCCCCGGTCCAGCGGCGTGCGCGCGCGCATGAACTCGCCCTCGTACTGCAGTAGCGTCTTATTGTCGATTACCCAGGCGAAAGCAGGGGCCACGAGGTACTTGCTGTTGTCGAGCAGCGAACTGCGGTTGGCCCCGTCTTCCGCCATTACATTGAGCCGGTAGGCCACGTTCTCCGTGATTGGGCCAGTGCTGTCCAGCGCCGCTCGCCGGAAACCGAGCGAGCCGATACTCAGGTCTGCGGTATTGGCCCGGGTGAACTGCGGCTTTTTGGTAACGATGTTGATGGTGCCGCCGGGTTCGCTGTTGCCATAGAGCGCTGCGGCCGGGCCTTTCAGGAACTCGAACCGATCCACCGTGGCAGTGTCTCGCATTGGGTTATAGCCGCGGGCACCGGGGAAGCCATTGACCAGAAAACCCATATCGGTGCTGCTGAAGCCGCGGATCGCGTAATTGTCCCAGGTACCACCAAAATCGTTCAGGCGGGCAATACCGCTGACGTAGTCCACGGTTTCGGACAGGCGCGTTGCACCCAGGTCGTCGATCAGTTGCGAAGTCACGACGCGAACCGACTGCGGTACCTCGTGTAGCGGCGTTTCTGTTCGGGTGGCACCGCTGGCGACGGATGGCATGTACCCGCTAGTGCCTGCGCTGACGCGCACTTCAGGCAGTTCCGTCGGTGCGGCCGCGTCCTGCGATGCGGCGTGGACGGACTGGGCAACGGGGAGCAGCGCGAGGCCGGCATGCCAGGCGAAGCGGCGAACGGAAAATGGGAAAACAATCATGACGGCAATCCGGAAAACATAGGCCGCCTAATGTATCCAACTAAATACGATTGCTTCTCATTCCTTGAATTTTGAAAGGGATTGCTGTTGAGCGACCAAACTTGTGGTACGGCTGTGCCCTGGCACTGCCACCCGCTGTGTGTGGACTCGGCGGCCGGCAGGGCATCCTGCGCCCGCATGCAGCATGACGAGGTTCACGGCAGACAGAATGGGCTTGCTCCGAGCGGCGGATGCCGGATCGACCCGGCCAAGTTCGAGGATCATAGGGAAGTGGGCAAGAAAATGGCGCTCCCGAGAGAGCGCCAGCTGGTTGATGAAATTGGCCTAGTACAACATCCCGTAAATAGATTTAATAATTATCGGGCTGCAAATACGGCTGCAGGAGCGTGACGATCACCTTTGACGCCGGACCCTTCTACCGAAGGCATACTGCAAGACAGCCTTGGTTGTCTCCATTGATGTCGCTGTCTTGGAGGACCGCCTGATTTCGCGGCCTCGTGCGGCCGCCGATCGCCCTGGGCGGCACATCTTCCCCGGTATCTTAGGAGTCCGGGGGGCCGGCGAATATGCCCCTGCCCTGCAGAACACAATCAACCGAATGCCCTGCAATAGCGGAATTCGTATGCTGGATAATCGAGCTGGAGACGTGTATCCGACGGCCGGATGTGCCGAATAACCCTTCCGCAATGCTCGATTCGCTCGAGTTGCCTCAAAAACAGAACGAATGATGGACTATCCAGCATCTGATGGCGCCGTAGACCGTGCTTTCGACACGGGCGCCGACTGGCTCGGCCTGCGCGGCAAGGTCTGCGTCGTCACAGGCGGTGCGGGCGGCATCGGCGCCGCAATCGCCTTGGCATTTGGCCGCGCCGGCGCCGCCGTCGGCGTACTCGATCGGCCCGGGACACAACACGAGGCAGCCATTGAACGCGTCGTCGGACAGGTGCGCGCGGGCGGCGGTACCGCAATCGCTCTCGGTTGCGACATCGCCAATACCGAAAGCGTGCGGAAGGCCGCCGATACATGCCGGAACTTGCTCGGACCGTGCGAAGTGCTCGTCAACAATGCCGCAGTCAGTATGCCGTCGGCGCTGATGGAGATGCACCTCGAACGCTGGAACGCCACGCTGGCCGTCAACCTGACCGGCGCGCTGGCGTGCACCCAGGCGTTCGGCGCGCACATGATCGAACGCGGCGCTGGCGCGCTCGCGCATGTCGCCTCGATCGGCGGTAGCGTGCCGCTGCCGTTCGGCGGCGCATACAGCGTGAGCAAGGCCGGGCTGCTGATGTTGTCCAGCCAGCTTGCGCTGGAACTGGCCGACCATGGCATCCGCAGCAACGTGGTCAGTCCCGGCCTGGTGCGCACGCCGCTGAGCGAGCGCTTCTACCAGGACAACGATGTGCTGATCCGGCGCGCCGAGCTTGTGCCGGCACGCCGCATCGCCATGCCGGAGGACATTGCCGACGCGGTGTTGTTCGCCGTCAGCGAGCGCGCGTCTTATGTCAACGGCCAGGAGATCCTCGTGGACGGCGGCCTGGCCCGCAACCTGATGGCCATGCTCCCGCCCGGCTACGCCGCGAAGCCGGCCCGGTAGGCCCGATTTCCCACCCGCGGGATGGCCGTGCCGATGGCCGCCCGCTTGTTGCCAAGGAGACTCCCGAATGACAACACCACCCACCGACGCTTATTCTGCCATCGAACAGTTGCTTGATCGCGAAGCGATCCGCGAGTGCATGTATCGCTACTGCCGGGGCATCGACCGCTGCGACGAGGCGGCGCTGAGCAGCGCGTACTGGGAAGACGCGACCGACCGGCACGGCGCTTACTCCGGCAGCGCCGCCGGCTTCATCGACCTGGCACTGGCCAAGCTGAGGAAAAGCGAGCGATCGGTCCACATCGTGTCAAACCTGTCGATCACGCTGCGGGGCGACTGGGCAGCGGTCGAATCATATTTCCAGGCGTTGCAGCGCGATGCCGACTCGGCCGGCGTCCAGCACGAGGTGTTCCTGGCCGGACGCTATGTCGACCGCTTCGAGAAGCGAAACGGAGAATGGCGCATTGCGCGCCGCGTGGTGGTCTACGACTGGATCCGTCCGCTCGGCACGCCGGAAGGCACCGAGGCCGAGCGCTTCGGCCCGCGCGTGCCAAACGGCGCGCGCTGCCCGGACGATCCCTACTACGCGCTGCTGCGAGGCGATTGAGACGGATGAGACGAGCGGGCCGATCCCGAATTGGCCCGTTTCAGATGGGCTGCCGTCAGGGCGAGAAAGCAAAGCGCCTCGGCCATTTCAGCGGGATCCGCCATCCGGCCGAGCGGAATCTTCGCCACGGCCTGCTCCGGGTCCAGGCGGCCCGACGCGATCAGGCTTTCGACCAGTTCCGTGCGCACAAAACCGGGGCACAGCACCGTCACGTTCAAGCCCGGCCGTTGCCGCGCAGTACCCGGCGGCTGCCCTGCCCGCAGCCGTCCATGCCGGATAGCGTGGCCACAAGGCCGGCAGCGTCACGATCGACCAGCACGCGCCGCCGGCCCTCGCGGGCGAAGCGGCGTGCCGCGGCCCGGCCGATACCCGATGCGGCGCCAGTGATGAGGACCGTCTGCATCGTCAGATATTGCTGAAGGTGATGCCGCCGTCCACCACCAGCGCCTGTGCCGTGATGAAGCGTGCCTCGTCGCTGGCGAGAAAGCAGATGCCGGCGGCCACGTCGTCGACGTTGCCGAGGCGGCCCATCGGGGTGCGGACGACGCGGTTGGCATCGCGCTCGGCATTGCGATTGCGCTGCGTGCCTTCGGTCGGCACGGCCGACGGGCAGACCGCGTTGACGCGGATGCGACGGGCGCCCAGTTCCGCCGCCGCCGCGCGGGTGATGCCCAGGATGCCCGACTTGATGCCGGAATAGACCACCGAATTCGGCGCCGACGACAGCGCAGCCGTGGATGCGACATTGACGATGGTGCCGCCGCATTCCGGGTCCATCGCTTCGGTGGCGGCCTGGATGCCCCAGATCACCGCCTTGAAGCCAATGTCGAGCATGCGGTCGAGCGTCTCAGGCATGATCTCCGGCACCGACTGGTAGCGCACCCACGCCGCGTTGTTGACGAGGATGTCGAATCGTCCGCCGTGCTCCATGGCGCGGCCCACCGCCTGCGCGATGCCGTCGCGCGTCGAGACGTTCTGCGTCACCGCGAACGCATCCCCGCCGGCCGCGCGGATTTCCGCCACGGCCGCATCGACAAGTTCGTTCTTGAGGTCGTTCACCCCGACAATCGCGCCGCGGGCAGCCAATTGGCGCGCCGTCGCGCGTCCAATACCGGCGCCCGCGCCGGTTACGAGCGCCACGCGCCCGGCCAGATCCTGTAGCTTGCTCATTCTTCAGATACTCCCGATGAATTCCTGTCCCACGGCACGCGCCAGCGCGCCCGCGCCGAATGCCGCATCGAGCTTGCGCACCTCGCGCAGCGAGTAATGCAGCGGCAACTCCCAGCTAAAGCCCATGCCGCCGTGCAAGTGAATGGCTTTCTCGATGACGAATGCCGCGTTCGCGATGGCGCCGGCCAGCGCCGGGCGGGCTCTGCGCGGCTGGCCATACTCGTTGCACGTCATCGCGCGCCGCACCGCCGCCGATGACGCCTCCTGCAACAGCTTCATGCGCGCCAGCAGGTGACGCACCGCCTGTTTGGCCGACAGCGGCCGTCCGAACTGCACGCGCGTGGCCATATAGGTCGCAGCCATCGCCAGCGCCCCTTCGGCCGCCCCGTTGGCCAGTTCCGCCATCAGGAGGGCCGACTCGTGATCCAACGTCGCACGTGCCGTTGCGTCGAGGCGCGCCACCACGCTCGCGCCGCGCAGGTTGAGCCAGACTTGCGGTGCTTCCGGGTCCAGCGCGCCGTCCTCCTGCACGGTAAGGCTAGCCATGTCGAGCAGTGCGGCGCCGTCGTCATCCTGCACGAGCACCCAGTCGCACAGCGCTGCATGGCGCGCATGGCTGGCCAGCCCGTTGCGCAGGTCGCCTTGCCATGCGATGGTTGCAACCTTCCCGCCCGACGCCAGTTCGGCGGCAACCGGCGTGCCGCCAAACGCGCGCGCCAGCAGGATCTGCTCGGGCAGTGGCATACGCAGTTGCAGCTTGCCGGCCGCGTTCGCGATGGGCAGCGCGAAGTCGATGGGCAGCCCGAGGCCGCCCTCGCCCTCCCCGGCGCATACGCCGAACAGTCCCGCCTCGGCCAGTACACGGGCGGCATCGCGGAAAACGCGCGGCAGCGCATCGTCAATCGCCGCGCAGGCGGCCTCGGCAAATTCCTCCGGCCGCAGATCGTCATCTCGCGTCGTCATTTCAAATCCTTGGGCAGATTGAGGATGCGCTGCGCAATGACGTCGAGCTGCACTTCCGAGGTGCCGGCGTAGATCGTCTCGGCGCGCGAGAACAGGTAGGCGGTGCTGAATGCCTGGCGCGCCCGCCGGGCCTCCGCGCTCGACAGCGGACCCACCTTCGACATCAGCGACAGCGCGAGCGACGCGAATGCCTGATGGCACTCCGACCAGTACAACTTGGTCAGCGAGCCGCGCGCGCCGATGGCTTCGCCCGCCTCCATGCGCTCGACAGTGCGCTCGACGAGGCCTTTGAGCGCGTCGATCTCGCACACCACGTCACCAATGCGGCGCAGGATGTAGCCGTCGTCGAGCATGCGCGATAGCTGCGCGTCCGACTTGCACGCCCTGACCAGGTGACCCAGTTCGCATTCGAAGCGCCACGGACGGTACATGCGATTCGTGGCGCGTTCGATTGACAGCACGCGGATCGCCGCGTTCCAGCCTTCGTCCGGCACGCCCAAGCGGGCGCTGTCCGGTACAATCACGTCGTCGAAGAAGACCTCCGCAAACGACACCTTGCCATCGATCGACTTGATCGGGACCACGCGGATGCCCGGCGTATTCATCGGCACCGCGAACATCAGCAGTCCGCGATGCTTGTCGACCACTGTGCCAGTGCGGGTCAGCAGCAGACAGTAGTGCGCCTTGGCCGCGCCGCTGGTCCAGATCTTCTGGCCGTTGATGCGCCAGTGATTGCCTTCCTGCACGGCCCTGGTGCGCAGCCTGGCCAGGTCGGAGCCGGCGTCAGGCTCCGAGAAGCCCTGGCACCAGTATTCGCGCATGGCGAGGATACTGGGCAGGAAGGACTGCTTCTGCGCTTCCGTACCGACAGTCATGATGATCGGACCGGCCAGCTCCTTGCCGATCGAACTGACGCTTTCCGGCATCGGCAGCGCGCCGATCTCCTTGTTGACGGCCAGATGCTCGCGCAGGGTCAGGCCGTAGCCGCCGTAGGCTTTCGGCCATGTCATGCCGGCGAGGCCGGCGTCGTACATGGCCGCCTCCCAGGCGCGCGACTCGTCCAGCGTCGGTGTGCGGTAGTCCAGGCTCTCGGCACGCATGAAGCCGGGCAAATTGGCACGCAGCCACTGGCGTGCGTGCTGGCGGTAGACCTCGGACCCGGCAGTCGGATCGGGGATCGTCACGCGACTTTCGCGATATTCGGTTTGCATGCTCATACTCGGGGGGCCTGCTCGGCCTGTGCACTCTGTACGGCTTTTGCACTTTGTGCGACGGGAATCATCAACGCGTCCAGCACGACGATACCCTGCCCCTCTGGCCGCACGAGGGCCAGAGGCCATCGTTGCGCAGCGGGCGCCCCGGCATCAGCAGCGCGGCAGCGTGGCCGACGTCGATCAGTTCCTCGGCCGAGCGCACGCGCAGCGCGCCGTGGCGGCGGAAGACTGCGTCGATGCGCGATGTCGACCAGTTCGGCCTGCAGCGCGGCGCCCTCGGCGCCCAGTTCCGCGAAGCCGGAAGACAGGACGATCACGCCCTTCACGCCGCGCGCCGCGCTGTCGCGCAGCGCAACTGCCGTGGCGCCCGCCGGCACCGCCAGGATGGCGAGGTCCGGCGCCGTGGGCCTTTCGCTTACCGACGTGTAGACCGGCAGCCCCTGGACGGTGCCACCCTTCGGGTTGACGGGATATACGGTGCCGGCATAGCCATGCTTCAGCAGCATGTGCACCGGCGGTCCGCCTATCTTGGTGGGATCTTCCGAGACGCCGACGATGGCGATGCTGCGCGCGTGGAAGAAGGCTTCCAGCCCCCTTCCTGGACGCCCGCCCGGCCGTTCAGTCTGTTGCGTCATGATTAGCGTCCCTTGAATTGCGGAGCGCGCTTTTCCAGGAACGCCATGCGCGCTTCGCGGGCGTCCTCCGTGCGGGACAGCGCCATCGTGAATTCCTGCTCGAGGCGGTACGCGTCGCGTTGCGGCATCACGTCCACCATATTGGTCGCGCGCTTGGCGTACACGACCGCCAGCGGCGCCTTGGACGCGATCTCGCGCGCCAGGTCCATCGTCGCGGACAGCAACTCGCCAGCGGGCAGGACGTCTTCCAGCACGTTCCGCCGCAGCAGGTCGTGGGCCGACAGCCGCTGGCCGGTAAAGAACATGCGGCGCACGGTGGAACGGCTGAACAGCGTGCGCAGCATCGAGGCGCCGCCCGCCAGGCCGACGTTGATCTCCGGCATGCCGAAGGTAGCGTCCTCGGAGGCGTAGAGGATGTCGCAGGCGGCCATCAGCCCCAGGCCCGCGCCCAGCGCGGCGCCGTTGACAGCCGCGATGACCGGCTTCGCGCATTCCTTGATGGCATTGCCGGTTTCTCGCGTGATGCGGTTGTGCTCCAGGAAGTCGCCAGCGACCTCGGCATTCGGCCGGTCTCGCAGGTCGGCGCCGGCGCAGAACACCTTGCCGCTACCGGTCAGGACCGCACAGCGGACATCGTCACGCTCCGAGATTTCATCGAAGGTCGCCACGATCTGGCGGCGCATCTCGCGGTTCAGTGCGTTGACTGGCGCGCGATTCAGCGTCACCAGCGCCACGCCGTCGGAAACCTCCATCAGGACCGGCTTCTCGCTCATGCCTGGACTCCCGAGGCGGAACGGGCGCCACTCACCAGGAAAAATGCGCGCTGCAGCGCGCCGTGTACATGTCTCATAGGAGTCCCCTTGAATCGAATGGCTGCCGTATATCGCTGCGTTGCGCAAATCGTCGATAACGCGCCGATTGCGCGTCGATCACCTGGCTGCGATCGGCTTGGGACCGATTATATGAACGGCCCTTGCCTGCAATTCCCGCCAATGATGTTGATTGTGTTCTGCGAGAATTCGGCATATTCCCGGCGGCCAAAAGCCAATAGGATTTGTCCGCCAGGCCTCGCGTGCCGAGGCAACGCCGGCGCCGTCCGGCAATCTGAAAAGCTGACGGTATGAACGCGCCCCGCCACTCCAGTGGAGCGCGAGATGTCGAGGGCGTATCTGGGTTGGCAAATAAATGCCATGAGGCAGGCTGTCGCACCGCATCGACCTGCCAGTGGCGCACCCCACCTCGCTATGCTTCGGCGGGCCGGATCTGAAAAATCTCTACATCACATCAATCCGCGACAGCGGCAGGCTGCGGGCCGATGGCCCGCTGGACGGCGCCCTCCTGCGCGTGCGCGGGACGGGACTTCGCGCCGCGCCGCGCCCGCGGTGTCGCCTGCTCGTCTAGTCGCCCGTGTTCTCGGCGAGTGCGCCCGTCTTGCCGTACGCGCTGAAGCGAAGCTCGTCGCCCGAAACATGTGCGGCGACGAAGTCGAGGAAGAGGCGAATCTTGGCCGGGATCATCGCCGTGTCCAGGATGGTTGCGTACATCCCTTCCTCGAACGTGGTGTTGGTCACCCGGAAATCCGGCAGCAGCCGCGCCAGCGTGCCGCGCGAGATGTCGTTCTGGACCGTGTAGTCGTCCAGCAGCGCGATACCCTCCCCCAGGCGCGCCAGCTCGAGTAGCGCCATGCCGCTGTTGGTAACGTGCCGCGGCTTGAAATTCACTTCCTCGACGGCCTCCCCACGCTTGAAGTGCCAGCTATAGTGGCTGCCCGGCAACAGATAGGCCAGGCAATCGTGATCGACGATATCGCCTGGTTGCGCCAGCGACCTCCGCCGCTCCAGATAGGCCGGCGACGCCACCAGGTAGCGCTGGCTCCGGAAGAGGATGCGGCGCTTCAGGCCGGCCTCCACCGGCGGTGTAATCCGGAAGTCGATATCGAAGTTGTTGCGACGCAGGTCCGTCTTGTCCTCGGAAAGCACAAGGTCGACATGAATGTCCGGATACTGGCGACTGAATGCCGCCACCAGCGTGGGCAGCACCCCGAGCCCGAACATCACCCGCGAGTGAACGCGCAGCGTGCCCTTGGGCGCGGCGCGGATCTCCGTGATGTTGCGGTGCGCCTGGTTGATGTTCCAGAGAATGCCCTCGAGTTCCCGCGCATATTCCTGCCCCGCCTCGGTGAGCACCACCTGGCGCGTGGAGCGCATCAGCAACTTGACGTTCAGCTCATTCTCGAAGTCGGTGATCATGCGCGACACGGACGTGGCCGACACGCCGAACTGCCGCGCCGTCTCCGAGAAGCTCTCCGTCGTGGAAATCGACAGGAAAAGCTCCATGGCACGAAGCCTGTCCATCATTCCTCCAATTTCTGCAGTACAGAACGTCGACTTTCCCATATTCCGGGCGGCAACCTGCGGTACCTAGAATTCCCTGAAACCTTCACAGGCAATTTCAGGAAACATCATGGAATTCGGCGTATTTATCTTGGCCCAGCAGCGAGGTTATCACCAGACCTCGAAGGAAGTCATCAATAACTCCATTGAGCAAACCGTCATGGCGGAGCAGGCAGGTTTTCATACTGCGTGGTACGCCGAGCATCATTTCAATAATTACTCGCTGTCGCCTTCGCCACTGATGACGGTGGCGCACACTGCCGCCAAAACCCACCGCATCCGCCTGGGCACGGCCGTCTGCATTCTCCCCCTCTACCACCCCGCGCGCTTCCTGGCCGAAGTCGGCTTTGTCGACACGGTGTCGAACGGCCGGCTCGACCTCGGCGTCGGCTCGGGATACCAGCAATTCGAGTTCGAGCGCTTCGGCGTGGACATCGCCGAATCGGGCGCCATCTTCAATGAATTCCTCGACGTCATCCCCAAGGGACTGACGCAGAAGATCTTCGAGCATGATGGCGAGTTCCTGAAGATCCCGCTCAGCTCCATCGCCGTGCGCTGCCTGCAAGACCCGATGCCCCCGCTGTGGATCACCTCGGGCAACCCGGTCACGCTGGCGCGCGGCGTGCGCGAGAACCACAACCTCTTCGTGACGGCACTGCTCAACGGCAACGACGCCATCGCCGGACTGCGCCAGCGCCTGAAAACGGTGGCCACTGAAAACGGCAAGGATCTCGACCGCGACGTCAAGTTCGGCTTCCTGCGCTGCGGCTACGCCTCCAACAACAAGGCCGAGATCGACGCCTACCTCGATTGCGCCCGCTTCCAGCGCCGCATTTCTGAGAGCCTCAAGTTCCGACGCGCGCAGAGCGACGACGGCTACATGGTCAAGGAAGTGCCGTCCGACACCGATCCGACGTTCGAGCAGTTGCGCAAGAACCTGCCCGTCGGCTCGGTCAACGAGGTCATCGACAAGCTGCTGCAGGAAATCCGCATCCTGCGTCCCAAGCACATCGCGCTGCAGACCCAGCTTGGCGACTTCGACCAGAAGACCATGCTCAGGCAGATCGAACTGTGGGGGGATCGCATCATTCCGGCCATCCAGAAGGAGGTTGGCAGCCTCCGCATCGCCGCCTGAGGACCATGCCATGCGTATCCACCTGACCAATGCCGGCGCCATCACACTGCGCGAGCCGGCCGAATTCAAACGACTCGACGTACTGGTCGATCCGCAGCCGCATGAGCGCCTGGAGCGCGCCATCGCCCGCATCGGGCGGCGCGAAGACGAGCGCCACTTGCGCCTGTCGCCTTCGGTCCTCCGGTTCCTGTCTGGCCACGCCGGCGATCCGGCGTGGGAATCCGGCTTCCTGGCCATGGTGGCCGGCGCGGCCCGCCACGGCTGGGTGGACGAGCGTGGCGACATCCGCGCCCACGTCACAGTCAACGACAGCGACGAGGTCGTGACCGTCGACGAGTTCAAGGCCGCCATGCGCGCGCTGCCGGCCGGCATCAGTGCCGTAACCACCGGCAACGGCGAGCACGTGGCCGGGATCATCGTCTCCAGCCTGACTTCGGTATCGGCCTCGCCGCCCATGGTCGGCTTCTTCGTGCAGCAAACCGCCTCGGCACGCGGCGCCCTGCTGCGCGCCGGACGCTTCGTGGCGAACGTGCTAGGCGAGGAGCACCGCGCGGTCATCGACCACTTCGCCAAGACGCCGCAAGGGCCCGCGCGATTCGCGACCGGCGAGTGGCGCAAAGGCGACCACGGCCTCCCGGTGCTGGCGGATGCCCTCGCCAGCATCGAATGCGACATCGTCTGCACCGAGGCCCTGGGCACGCACGACCTCATCGTGGGAAAGATACGCAAGACCACCTGCAATCAGGCGAACCCGATCATCAACTTCAATGCGGGCAAGCACGGCATTTCGCCGACGCATCTGCAATAGGGTTTCGATCGCCCCATCGCGGCCTCTACCCCCGCATACTTACGCTTCCCGCACCGGCCGGGCCCGACAGCATGACGTCCGGCCCGGCCATCTGACGTCAACGTGCCCTGGCAGCCCCATCCACGCCGGCGCACAGTCCTCCCAAGGCATCTCCATGAAACGACCAGACAAGGCTTTTTGGCGCGCCGGCAGGCATCCGCGTCGTGGATCTCTCGCGCATTCTCGGCGGTCCCGGGACGACGACGAGCGCTACGCGACCGCCGGAGCGCGCTCAGTCAAGCGCGTGGCTCTGAAGGCGGAACTGGATGCGCTGCTGCGCGGGCACGACGGCAAGACGCTGGCCGACGACCTCGCCGCGAAGAGCGTGCCGTGTGCGCCGGTGCTGTCGGTGGCAGACGCTTTGCAGCATCCGCACACCGCGCACCGGGAAATAGTGGTGACGATGGGAGAGGGGAAAGACGCCTACCGGGGCCTGGGAGCGCCGGTCAAGCTAAGTCGCACGCCGGCCACGTACCGCCACCCGCCGCTCATGCCGGGCGACCGGTTCCTGGAAGACGGCATAGTGGACGAGGACTGGACCTGATCGCGGCAAGCCGCCCGCCCTCCGAGCGCGGCCTGGACTATGTACCATCGCCCGAAGTCCGACGAAAAAGGACCCCGGCCTGATCCGGCCGGGGCGCAATCCTCGCGGACCCGCAGGTCCGGCAAAGGTGGAGATACTGTCAGGCGGTCAAAACTTGTGGCGCATGCCGACAGCCGCGCCGACCTGGTGGTTGCTGCCCGCGTCCAGGAAGTAACCGCTCGCGAAGCCGTCCGTCGAATTACCGAAATTCAGACCGCTATTCTTCGAATAGGCCACCGTCAGGTAGACGTCGGTTCGCTTGGAGAGGTTGTAGTCCGCGACAAAGGTCGCTTGCCACGGATTCGGGAGATTGGTCGCCGGCAATGCCGAGCCGAAGCGCACGGTCTTGAGGTTGTCGTAGTAATACGCGAGCGTCAGCTTCAGCGCTGGCGTCGCGGAGTAGACACCGCCGATCCAGTAGTAGTCGTCGCGCAGCAGCGTCACGTCACCGCTCGCGTCCTTGTTCTGTCCCCAGCGGTAACCGGCGAACAGCAGCGCCGGACCAATGGCGTAGCGCGCACCCACGGCAGCCTTCTTGAACGCCATCGCGTTGCCGGCCGTGACGGCAGGATTCCACTGGTCGTAGGCCAGGCCGATGCCGAACGGGCCGGAGCTATACGACACGCCTGCGCCGTACGCCGAGTTATCGCGGAAGTGGCCGGGCGTTTCGCCATTGCCGCCACCCGACAGCGGCACGCCGACGGCGGTGGCCGTCCCGGCACCAAAGCTCCAGTGCGCCTCGGCAACCAGGCCGCCGAATTCGCCCTTGTACTTCACGGTGTTGTCCTCGCGGAACTGAGGACCAGCCAGCGCCGGCGTCGATTCGTACAACGGCGACAGCGCCAGCGGCACGAAGTTCGCCATCACGTCGAGCAGCGACGAATACTGGCGGCCCAGCATGATCGTCCCGACACCGTCCTTCTGCAGCCCGACAAACGCCTGGCGCCCGAAGAGGCGCCCGCTCTGCTGCGATTTGCCGTCGTCGATGCCAAAACCGCTTTCCAGCACGAACTGAGCCTTCAGGCCACTGCCCAGGTCCTCTTCCCCGCGCAAGCCCCAGCGCGGCGACGACATGCCCCCGGCCGTCTGCAAGCCGAAGCGGTTGCCTCCTGGCTGCCGCGTAATCACGCCCGTTTTCGGATCGATGACGGGCACGGTCGCCGAGATGTTGCTGACGTACTCGATCGCGGAATCGACTACGCCATAGAGGATCACGTTCGACTGCGCATGCGCCGCGCCGGCCAGCAGGCTCAATGCCAGAGGCGCCAGGGGCGCGAGGGTTGCCTTCTTCATGCTCGTTTGTCTCCTCAGTTTAGTTATGGATGACGAATCAAAAAAGATCTCGACTCCGGAAAGCAGGGACGAGTCAATCCCGTCGGCTCGATTCGGCCGACTTTGGAATGCGACGGATTTAGCGAGGAAAATGCCGGAGGTTGCGGTGTGCGCGTCTGCCCTCCGGCCTTGCGATCAGGCGGTCAGGACTTCCTCCGCGCGCCCAAATGCAAAATTGCGGTAGCCGTCCTGCGCGGCGGCCGCGCAATGTTCGCGGTACTTGTTAAAGCCGCCCGTGAAGATCGTCAGGCCCTGCGGCTTGTCCTTGACGTTGGCGCCGACATACCAGGTCTTGGCCTTCGAGACCAGCGTGCGCTGGGCCAGCGCGCGGACGACGTCCATCCACGCCTGCTCGGCCTGCCACGTCGGCTCGACCGATGCCAGGCCCTCGCTGTGCATGTGCGTCAGCAACTGGGCGATCCAGTCGACGTCGTGCTCGCTGATGCGGATGATGTTGGCGAGCGCCGACGGACCGTTCGGGCCAGTGGTCATGAAGAAGTTCGGGAAGCCTTCCATCATCAGCCCGTAGCAGGAACGTGCTCCGTCCGCCCACTTCTCGGTGACCGTCCGGCCTTGGCGGCCGACCACGTCGAAGGCAAGCAGCGCACCCGTGAGTCCGTCGTAGCCGGTGGCGAAGATCAGCGCGTCCAATTCGGTTTCGCCCGACTCCGTCCTCACGCCCTTTTCCGTGATCTCCATGATCGGATCGGTGAGGCAGTCCATCAGGTGAACGTTCGACCGGTTGTATGTTTCGTAGTAGCTGCTATCGAGGCACGGCCGGCGGGCAAAGATCGGATAGCCCCGGGGCTTGAGCTTCTCGGCAGTCGCGGGGTCTTGCACCACCTCGTCGATCTTGCCGCGCACGAACTCCGCGACTTCCTCGTTGGCCTCCGCGTTGATCATCAGGTCGGCGAAGGTGCCGAGCATGGCGAGGCCGCCGTTCTTCCAGGCGTCTTCCAGCAACTGGCGGCGCTGCGCCGGCGTCACGCTGAAGAATGCACGCGTGGACTGCGGCCGCACGCCGCCGACCGCGCTATTGCGCGCCGCTTCGCGGATGCCGGCGTAGTTACGCTTGACCTCCGCCACGTAGTCCTTTTCGAGCTTCACGTTGCGCATCGGCATGGTGAAGCTAGGCGTACGCTGGAAGACGAACAGCTCGCCGGCTTCCTTGCCGACTTCCTGGGCGATCTGGATGCCGGTCGATCCGGTGCCGATCACGCCCACCCGCCTGCCCGCGAAGCTGACCGGCTCGTGGGGCCATTTGGCGGCGCGCAGCAGTTGGCCGCGGAAGCGCTCGATGCCGGGAATCTCCGGCTCTTTCGGAATCGACAGCGGGCCGGTCGCCATCACGCAATAGGTAGCCTCGACCGTTTCGCCCCGGTCGGTCGTCACCGTCCACAGCTTGCGGCCCTCGTCCCACACCGCACTCGTCACGCGGGTATTGAACCGAATGTGCTTGCGAAGATCGAGCCTGTCGGCCACGAAGTTGATATAGGCGAGCAGTTCCGGCTGTGCGGCGAACTGTTCCGACCAGGTCCACTCCTGCTCGATCTCGGGAGAGAACGAATAGCTGTAGTCGACGCTGGGCAGGTCCACGCGCGCCCCCGGGTAGCGGTTCCAATACCACACGCCGCCCACGTCGCCGCCGGCCTCGAAGGCCTGGATCTTCAGGCCCATTTCGCGGAAGCGGTGGATCGCGTACATGCCGCCGAAGCCGGCGCCGACCACCACCATGTCCAACCGCTTGCTGCCTGCCTGGCCGACCTGGGGGATGTCGGCAGGACGACTGTTGTGTTCTCTGGAAAGCGCGGCTTCCATCCTTGTCTCCTCGGCGTTTTTCTCAATGTGAGATGATCTTATCTACCGGTCGGCAAGTTAGCAATTGGATATTTACCCGTATTTTTCAATTTCACATATGTGTTTTTTGCTTGAGGAAAGTCGGACCTGAAGGCCCCACGCCGCTCTCCCGCCTTTCCCTCGCGTATTCCTTGATTGACACCTTACCAGCCGGCAAGTATCTTGATTTCACCATATCCCAACACCCCTGGAGACACTCATGCCCCTGATTCGCACCGAGATCCGTGATCACATCGCTGTCGTGACGATGGACGCCCCGCCCGTCAACGCCGTCAACGCCGAATTCATGCGCGAGATGATCAGCACATTCGACCGCTTCAACGACCTGGACGACGTTCGAGTGGTGGTGCTGACGGGCGCCGGCAAGGCCTTCTGTGCCGGCGCGGACATCAAGGCACGCGCGGGCAAGGTGTTCGAGGCCGGCGAGCGTTGGGAACACAACCGGCTGGCGCGCGAGATCGGCTACGCCATCGTGGAGTGCAAGAAGCCGGTGATCGCCGCCGTCAACGGCGTGGCGCTTGGCGCCGGGCTCGGCATCGCGGCCTGCTGCGACATCCTGCTCTGCTCGGAGAACGCCGTGTTTGGGCTGCCCGAGGTTGACGTGGGCCTGATGGGCGGCGGCCGCCATGCGCAGCGCATCTGCGGCCATTCGCTGACCCGCCGCATGATGATTTCCGGCGATCGCATCTCCGGTGCTGAGTTCTATCGGCGCGGCATCGTCGAGGCTTGTGTCGCCCCTGACCAACTTATGCCGACCGCCATGGACATGGCACGGCGCATCGCGGCCAAGAGTCCGCTGGCCAGCCGCACGGCGAAGCAGTCGGCCGCCACGATCGAGAACATGACCCTGCGCGACGGCTATCGCTTCGAGCAGAACATGACGGCCGAATTGAGCAAGTCCGAAGACTCGCGCGAGGCGATGCGCGCCTTCGCCGAGAAGCGCGCCCCGGTGTTCCAGGGTCGCTGAAGCAGCGGGAAAAGCAGCGGGCGAGGCGTCGAGCCTCGCGCTTCACCCGGCGATGGAAAAGAAAACAGCCCTCGCGACGCCCGGTCGCGAGGGCTGTTTCACGACGACACCCGCACTCAGCCCGCGCGCCTGGCGATCACCGCGTCGAGGCAGAAGGCGCCCTTCTCGCGCACCACAAGCGGGTTGATATCGATGCTGTCGAGTTCGTCGGCATGCGCGACCGCGAATTCCGACAGGCGGCACAGCGCCTCGACCAGCGCGGCTTCGTCGGCCGGCGGCGCACCGCGCCACCCGCGCAGCAGCGCCGACGAGCGAATCCGGTCCAGCAGCGCACGCGCACGCTCCGCGTCGACCGGCGCCGATGCAAACGCGACGTCACGATACAGTTCCACCGCCGTGCCACCCGCTCCATACATCAGCATGGGACCGAAGGTCGGGTCCATGTGAATGCCCGCGATGGTCTCCACCCCGCCCTTTAACATCGGCGCGACCAGCACGCCGTCGATCCGTGCATGGGGCGCGGCGTCGCGCGCGCGTTCCAGCAGCGTGACATGGGCCGCGCGCACCGCAGCGGCATCGGGCAAGTTCAGGATCACGCCGCCGATTTCGGTCTTGTGCGCAATGTCGGCCGAGCAGATCTTGGCCACCACCGGAAAGCCCATTTCCTGCGCGGCTCGCACCGCGTCCTCGCCGGTCGCACACAGGCGTTCGGGCAGTACCGGCAGGCCGGCCTCGGCGAGCACGCCTTTGGCCGCCGCTTCGGTGGCCACGTCGCCGAGCGGCCGCGCAGACTTGCCTGGCACGGGCAGGCGATATAGCGCACGCCGGCGCTTCACCATGCGGGCCGCGCCAGCCAGCGCGATCACTGCTCGGCTCGGGTCGCAGAACACGGGTATGCCAAGAGCCTCCAGGCGCGAATTCACCTCGGGCACCGACGTCATGACCATGATCATGTCCTTGCCCGGATGCTTTTCCCTCAGGGTTGCCAGTGACGAGATGGTCGACTCGAACCGCTCCGGCGACAGACCGGCATGGGCCAGATAGGCGAAGACGGTCGCATACGAGCCGTGCGACAGCATCAGGTCCAGGCTCTGGCCGATGCCATCGGCAACGGCCGTGATCTGCGCCGTGACGTCGAGCGGATTCGCGGCAACGGCGAAGGGTAGAAGCTCGCGCGCGGCCCGCACGCCCGCGGCGGTCAGCGGCGGCATGTTCAGCTCCAGTTCGCCCGCATGGTCGGCCATGAGAACGCCGATGCCGCCCGACGAGGTCATCACGCCCATGTCGGCATTGGCCGGCAGGCGACCCGTAACCGCGCACAGGTAGGCGATGTCCAGCATCTCCTCGATCGAGCCTGGCCGGTAGGCGCCGCACTCGGCAAAAACCGTGTCGAAGACCGCATCATTGCCGGCCAGCGAGCCGGTGTGCGTGCTGGCGGCCGCTGCCCCCAGCTCGGTACGGCCCACTTTCATGATCAACACCGGCTTGCCGGCATCCGCGGCCTTCAGCAAGGCGCGGCGCAAACGGTTGCCATCACCACAGGACTCAAGCGCGGCGCAGATGACACGCGTGGCGGGGTCTTCGGCCAGGTAGTCGATGCATTCGGCCACATCCACGTCGGCCTCGTTGCCAGTGGCCACGATCTTGCTGAAGCCCACGCCGCGCAGCGTGGCCATGCCGTACGCGCAGGAGCCGAAGGCACCGCTCTGCGTCACGAGCGAAATCGGACCCGGACGCGGCTGCAGGCCGTTGAGCGCGGTGGAGAAAGTGGCGAAATAGCGGGTCTCGACGTTGAGCAGGCCCAGCGCGTTGGGACCGACCATGCGCACGCCAGCGTCGCGGCACATTGCTACCAGCTTGTCCTGCAGCGCCCGCCCTTCGGGTCCAGTCTCGGCGAAGCCCGAGGTCAGCACCAGCACGCACTTGACGCCCTTCGCGAGGCTGTCGCGCAGCGCCGCCTCCACGCCGGACGCCGGCACCACGATGACCGCCTGGTCGATCGTGTCGGGAATGTCGCTCACGCTGGCGTACGCCGGATATCCCTGGATTTCCGTCGCGCCACGCTTGTTGACGGGATAGATCCGGCCCTGGAAGGACGCTTCAAGCAGGAAGCGGAGGACGCGGCCGCCGATGCGGTCGCTGTCGGACGAGGCGCCGATGATAGCGACCGATGCGGGTGCAAATAGGGAAGACAGTGAGTGCATGGAATGATAGAGCTTGGGACAGGGAGATCGAGGAGATCGAAAAGATCGACGGCCATTCAGGCGGCGACGGCTTCGGACACTGTCCGCGCGGTCAGCCAGTCCAGGCATTGCGCCGCGTCGCCGAACTGCATGCCGCCCATCAGCGAATGCATGGCCAGGCGCGCCACCAGCGTCTCCCACGTCATGCCCATGCCGCCGTGCAACTGGATGCCGACTTCGGACAGCATCCGGCTGACATTGCCGACGTAGAATTTGGCCAGCGCGATCTCGCGCGCATTGCCGGGGTTGTCGGGCCGGCCCGTCTCGACCAGCCGCTTCACGAGTCCGCTGGCGTTCTCGTATGCCACGTACATCTCGACCACGCGATGACGCAGCGCCTGGAACGTCGCAAGCTGCACGCCAAACTGCACACGCGTGCCGAGGTATTCGATTGTCTGCTCGATCATCGCACCGGCCGCGCCCACTGCCTGTGCGCCCGTCAGCAGGCTGCCGAGTTGCTGGGCACGTGCGATCGCGTCCATCACGGCCGGGCCGCGCAGCAGTATCTGCGAAGCGTCGACCATCAGACCGTCGAGCGTGAAGTCGGCGCTGACGCGCGCGTCCATCCCCCTGTAGTGACGCGCACGGGACGCCGCCGCCGAGACCGGCAGCAGCACCAAGACCGGGTCCTCGGCCTGCGCTTCGAGCGTATTGAACAGCAGGTGCGTGGCCGGTTCGCTGACGTCGACGCCCTCCAGCATGCCCGACAGCCTGCCATCGTCCCCGAGGCGCAGCGCGCTGGGCCGGCCGGGGAAGCGGCCGGTCGCGTCGACCACCGCCGCCACCGAGGCGGTGCCGCACACGACGGCTTCGAGCAGGTCGCGCACGCCCGGCTGCTCGGCGGCCGCCACGAGCAGCGTCGGCGCAACGGCGCAGCGGTCGATCAGCGGGACGGCCAGCGCGTGGCGCGCCGCGGCCTCGACGATTGCGGCCAGGTCGGCCAGCGTGCCATCGACGCCTCCGGCCGCCTCCGGCACGATCACGCCCTGCCAGCCAAGCTCCAGCATCTGGCGCCACTTGGCGCTCGCCGGGGGGGCGCCGGCCGGTCGGGGAGCCTGGCGTTCGGGACTTGCAGCCAGCTTCAGGCTGGTGTCATAAAGGTCGCCCGGAAACATGGGGGTGGAAATGAAGGCCATGGGTCAAGCTCCAAAAAGGTCGCGTGCGATGACGTTTTTCTGAACCTCGCTGGTACCGCCAGCGATGGTGCGCGATCGATAGAACAGATAGGTATGAACCAGTTGGCGGCCCGGCTCGAAATCGTCCGAACCGTCCGCGGCCGGCGTTTGCGGCAACAGGCGCGGGCCATATTGACCGGCGCACAGGTCGTAGGCCAGGCTCGAGATCTCCTGCGACAGCTCCGAACAATGCAGCTTGAGGGCCGACGACTTCGACGCGGCCAGCGTGCCCTGCATCTCTTCCTGGATGGCGCCAAGCAACATCTCGCGCGCACCCATCGCCGAAGCCTGTGCGTGGTAGAGACGCCGCAGCGCCGCGTGCAGGTTGGGCGTTGCGCCCTCGGCGCGGATCCGCTCGCCGATCATCTCCGACACCTGCTCCAACTGGCGCGCCAGGCGCGGTACCGTCGCCGGCGACAGGCGCTCGCGATCGAGCAGGAACTTGGCGCACTTCCAGCCTTCGCCCTCGCCGCCGATTCGATTGACCACCGGCACGCGTACGTCGTCCAGGAACACCTCGTTGACGTGGTGCCACTGGTCGATCGTGTGGATCGGACGCACCTGTACGCCCGGGGTGTTCAGCGGCACGACGAGCAGTGTGATGCCGGCCTGCTTGCGCGCCTCCTGCGACGTGCGCACGAGCGTGTACATCACGTCGGCTTCCTGTGCGTGCGAGGTCCAGATTTTCTGGCCGTTGATGACGTAGTGGTCGCCATCGCGCGCGGCGGCGGTCCTGAGCGAAAAGAGGTCGGAACCGGCACCCGGCTCGGAATAGCCCTGACACCACCATTCGGAGCCATCGACGATGCGCGGCAGGTAGCGCGCCTTCTGCTCCTCGGTGCCGAAGTGCATGATGACCGGGCCGATGTGACCGAGGCCGTGGTGATACAGCGGCGGGCAGTCGAGCTGCGCGCTGACTTCCTCGAACAGGTACCGTTGTTGCAAGTCCCAGCCGGTCCCGCCGTGCTCGCGCGGCCAGTTGGGCGCGCCCCAGCTGCGGGCGTGCAGGATGCGCTGCCATTGCGACAGCTCCTGGCGGCCGAGCTTCTGGTTGCTGCGGACCGTAGCGCGCAGCTCCGGCGGGCAATGCGCGTGCATCCAGTCGTGCAGTTCCTGCCGGAAGCGTTCATAAAAGGCCGCGTCGCGCACGGGCGCGTCGTCAAGTGTGGAGTCGGGAGTGCTCATGTCCAACGGTGCTCGGAAGGTGGTCTGATGGAAGGCCGGAGGTCAATCCGGGCGGATGTTGCGGGTGCGGATCACCGGGCCCCAGCGATCCATTTCGTGTTGCAGGTAGGCGGCGAATTCGGTGCGGGTCATCGCATGCGGATCGACCCCGGCCCGGGAGATCGCTTCGCGCGTCTCGCGCTGTCCGAGCACGGCCTGGATGTCGTTGGCAATGCGATGCTGGAGCGCATCGGGCGTGCTCGACGGAATGAATAGGCCGAACCAGCCGCCGGCTTCGAAGTTCGCCAATGACGGAATTCCGGCCTTGTCGATCGCCGGCACGCCGGGCAGGCGCGGATTGGGCGTCGAATAGCCGTGCCCCAGCACCCTGAGCTTGCCGGTGGCCACATAGGCCATCGTGGCCGGGGAGTCGAACAGCGCGTCGACCTGACCGCCGACCAAGTCGTTGATGGCTGGGCCGTTGCCACGATATGGCGCGTGGACGATGTCGATCCCGACCATGCCGGCGAACATCTCGGCCGCGACGTGCGGGCTCGAGCCGTTGCCCGACGAGGCGAAGCTGAGCTTGCCGGGATTCGCCTTTCCGTAGGCAATCAGTTCCTTCAGGTTGGTGACCGGCACCCGCGAGGAAACGTACAGCACGCTCGGGCTATCGGCCACCATCGCCAGCGGCGTCAGCGCCTTCGGGTCGTAGGGCAGCTTCGGCAGCATCAACTGGTTGCCGATGTAGCCGAACGCGGTCATCAGCAGCGTGTAGCCGTCGCCAGGTGCACGGGCGGCCTGCGCGGTGCCGATCGAGGTGCCGCCGCCCGGCTTGTTATCCACCAGCACCGGCTTGCCCCACCGCTCCGACAGACGAGCGGCGACGGCGCGGGCGAGGATATCGGTTGCCCCGCCGGCCACGTAGGGAACGATGATGGTAACAGGACGGGAGGGAAAGGACTCGGCTGCCACGGACCTGGCGCTGACGCCTGCCGCTGCCAGCGACAAACCGAGCAATGTGAAATGACGACGATTCATCGGGGCGTGACGTGGTTGAACAGACACACCCAGCTTACTTAACGGCCGACAGGTAATTAATAGGGGCAAACCCTGACGAACGCATATGCAGGCCGAAGCCTTGCACAAGCGGACTCAGCCGGCATTCATGCCGCAGACAGAGGAAAAGAAATGGGGATTGTGGCCGCCCGGTGGGAAACCCGACGCCGGAATGGCGAAGGCCATGACAGCCATGCCCGACGACAAAAGCCTGGCATGTTTCATGAAGAGACGCGGCGCGCAGCGGGCCAGGCCCGCACCGCGCGCAATGTCGGCCGCGCTACTTCGCGCGCAGCCCGACGAGGATGATTTCGACGTACCGCTCCACCACCTCCTGGGCGGTCATCTTGCCATCGGGCCGATGCCAGCCGCTCAGGCTGTTGACGGTCGACAGCAGCAGGCGGCCCGCGATGGCGGGATCGACGTCGCGGAATTCTCCCGACTTGATGCCTTCGGCGATGCAATTGCGCAGGTGCCGCTCGTACATGTCGCGAAACATCAGGCCCTTGGCCCGCGACGCGGAGTCGTCGGTGTTGCGGAACGCATTGGAGCCGGTAATCCAGGAGTCCCGGTTCCGCGTGTAGTAGTCCGCCGATGCCAGCATGAACGCGCGCACCTTCTCGACGGCGGTCTTGTGGGGCGCGGTGGCCGCCATCACCGTTTCGAGCAGCTTTTCCAGCCCGTACAGCACGATGCGGTCGTACAGGGCTTCCTTGTTCGGGAAGTGGTAGTAGAGCGCGGCTTTGGTGATCTTCGCTTCTTCCGCGATGTCGCGCAGCGACGTGCCATTGAAGCCGTTCTTCGCAAACAGCCGTCCGGCGATTTCCAGCAGTTGCGCCTGCCGGTCCTCGGGCCTGTCGCGGCTACCGCCCCCGGATGCCCGGGTCGGCTTGTCTTCCAGCCTGGTTTCCATGTGCATCAACCTCCACGTTCAAAAATCTCCCGTCCATCCAATTCCGGACTCGATCAGAACGGGAGACTAACACATACCGGCCGACCGGTCAGCGACCGACGTACACCGGCGCGCGCTTCTCGAAGAAGGCGCGCTGCGCCTCGCGGGCGTCTTCCGTCTTCGAGAGCGCCACGGTATTCCCCTGTTCGTAGCGATACGCGTCGCGGGCGGGCATCAGAGCCGTCATGCGCGCCGCCTCCTTGGCCAGCCGCAACGCGGTGGGACTCTTCGACGCCATGTCGCGGGCAATCTCCATCGCATACGGCATCAGTTCGTCGCGCGGCAGACACGCCTCCACCAGCCCAAGGCGATAAAGCTCCTGAGCGCTGACCTTCATGCCGGTATAGAACATGCGCCGCGCGCGCGACTGGCTGAAGTATCTCTGCAGGTAGGTCATGCCGCCGGCCAGGCCGACGTTGATCTCGGGCATCGACACATACGCATCCTCGGCGGCGACCCAGATGTCGCTGGCCATGATCAGGCCGAAGCCCGCACCCATCGCCGGCCCGTTGATCGCGCAGACGATGGGCTTGCTGCACTCCACCACCGCATTGAACGTCTCGCGCACCAGCCGGTTGTGACGGCCGTAGGCCCCGATCGTGTCGGCCAGGTTCGGGCGCTCGCGGATGTCCGCCCCGGCTGAGAACACGTTGCCCGAGCCGGTCAGCACCACGGCCGCAACGTCGTCGCGATCGGACAACTGGTCGAACACATCGGTAATCTCGGCCCGCAGTTCGGCGTTCTGCGCATTGACCGGCGGTCGGTTGAGGGTGACCGTGGCAACGCGGTCTTCGACGGACAACAGCAAATGCTTGTAGCTCACGACTTTGTCTCCTGGTTGGATCGCTGATGACCCGGACAATGCGTCCGGGTGGTATGCTTTCGCATAAAGCTTACCGGCCGGCAGGTATTTAATCAAGTCATCAGATCGGCGATTTGGCACCCAAACTTCCAGGAGCCTTGTCATGAGCGTCTCACCCGTCAAGTCCGCCATTCGGGTGCTCGAAGTCCTCGACTACTTCCAGCGCAAGCGCAGTCCGCACCAACTCAAGGAAATCTGCGCGGCGCTGGGCTATCCGCTATCGAGCGGCACGGTGCTGCTCAAGAATCTCGCCGCGCTGGGCTACCTGAACTACGACCGGACCACGCGCTGCTACTTCCCCACCCTGCGCGTAGTCGCCCTCGGCGACTGGATCAGCCAGGCACTCCTCGGACAGGGCCAGATCCTGGATGTCATGCGCGAGCTGCATGGCGCAACGGGCGAGACGATCTCCATCGCCGTGCAGAACGACGTGTATCTGCAATACATCCGGGTCATCCAGTCCACCCATGCCTTGCGCTTCCACACGGTGGAAGGCAGCTTGCGACCGCTCACGCTGTCGGCGGCGGGCTGGCTGCTGATGTCCGCGCACGCTGGCAAGGAAGTGGAAAGGCTGATCCGGCGCGCGAACATCGCCACGGCGCGCAAGGAGGATCGCCAGCCGGCCGAACAGACCATGCGGCGGGTGAACGAAGCGCGCTCGGTGGGCGCGGCCTATACGGAGCACATCCCGCTGCCCGGCGGCGCGTCGGTGTGCGTCATGCTGCCGGTGACCATGCAGGAGCGGCCGGTGGTGCTCGGCCTCGGCGGAGCCGTCGATCGCATCCGCGCGAACCGGGACCGCTACCTGCGGCACATGCACGACCTCGCCGACACGCTACGCGCTTGAGAGGCGCCGGGGCCGGACGAGCGCCCCGGCCGTCTCGCGTCAGACAGCCAGGTAGCCGCCGTCCACCGGCAACGTCACGCCATTGACATAGCTGGCCATGTCAGAAGCGAGGAACACCGCCGGCCGGGCGATTTCCTCGGCGTTGCCGAGACGCCCGGCGGGTATGCGCGCCATGAAGCGCTCCAGTCGCGCGGCATCGGCGCGGGTTGTGTCGGTCATCGGCGTGACGATAACGCCCGGCGCGATGACGTTGACACGAATGCCGCTTGCCGCCAGGTCGGCCACCATCGACTGCGACAGCAGGCGCACCGCCGCCTTCGAGGCCGAATAGCCGACCGCGTTGGGCTGCCCGTGGAACGATGCCCCGGAGGAGATGTTGACGATATTGCCGCGCGTCCGCCGCAACGCGGGCAGCCAGGCGTGCACGACGTTGAAGACGCCGATGACATTGACGTCCATCACCTTGCGCATGGCCGCATGGGCATGCGGGCTGTCCATGCCCTCGCGCAGGATGACACCCGCGTTGTTGACCACGATGTCCACCGGCCCGATCTCCTGCCCCACCCGCGCGGCCAACCGCACAGCCGCCTCGGCGTCGGTCACGTCGAGCGCGTACACCCAGCCATGGCCGCCGGCCCCCCGCACCTGCGCCAGCGTGTCCGCGCAAGCCTCTGCCTCACGATCCGTGATGACGACTCGCGCGCCTTCTCGCGCATATGCCACCGCAATGGCCCTGCCGATACCGCTCGCCGCGCCGGTCACCAGGGCCAGCTTCCCCTGCAGCAGGCCCGCCATCATGCTTCTCCAGCCGACGCACGGCCGGGCACCGCAGCCGTGGCAGGCGCCGAGCCGGCGCCTCTGCGTCGCGCCCGCTCGCCGAGGAACGCCCGGATCTGGCCGACGATGCCATTACGGAACAGCATCACCACCACCACGAACACCGCCCCCTGGATAATCAGCACCCACTCCGCCGCGGACGCCAGGAAGTGCTCCATGGAGACGATGACCGCCGCGCCGACCACGGGTCCCAGCAGCGTCTGCAGGCCGCCGACGATGCAGATCAGCAACGCCTCGCCGGAGGTGGTCCAGCTCACATCCGCCAGCGTGGCCAGTTGCAAAGCAATGACCTTGGTGGCGCCAGCCAGCCCGGCGAGCGCGGCTGACAAGGTAAAGGCGACCAGCTTGTAGCGATTGACCTGGTAACCCAGCGACAGCGCCCGGGGCTCGTTGTCGCGGATCGACTTGAGCACTTGCCCGAATGGCGAGTAAACCGTGCGGTAAACCAGCCAGAAGCCGAAGCTGACGATCACCAGCGTCACGTAGTACATGGCCAGGTTGTCCTCGGTCGGGATCACACCGAGGAACATTGGCCGCGGCACGGATTGCAGCCCGTCTTCGCCGCCCGTGAACGGCACTCGCAGCGCCACGAAGTACATGAGCTGAGCAAACGCCAGCGTGATCATCGAGAACGCGATGCCCTGGCGGCGGATCGCCAGCAGGCCGGTGAGAAAGCCGAGGCAGGCCGCCACGGCCACGCCGGCCAGCAGCCCGACCATGCCGTCCACGCCGTACGCCTTGAGCATGTAGCCGGTGACGTAGCTGGCCGCGCCGTAGAACATCGCGTGGCCGAAAGACAGCAGGCCCGCATAACCGATCAGCAGGTTCAGCGACGCGGCCAGCAGCGCGAAGCACATCAGCTTGATGAGAAAGAGCGGGTAGAGCGCGAAGGGCGCCAGGCACAGCAGCGCCACGCCCGCGATCAGCAGGATTCGGTGCAGGAGGGTCATCGGGATCGTCCTAGTCGTTGCGGCCGAACAGGCCGTTGGGGCGGAAGGCAAGCGTGAGAATCATCACCAGGAAGATGACGATGCTGGCGCCCTCAGGATAGAAAAGCTTCGTCAGGCCCTCGATCACGCCGAGCCCGAAGCCGGCGACGATGGAGCCGAGGATCGAGCCCATGCCGCCGATCACCACCACCGCGAACACCACGATGATCAGGTTGGAGCCCATGAGCGGGCTGACCTGGTAGATCGGCGCGGCCATCACTCCGCCGAAGCCCGCCAAGCCGACGCCGAGGCCATACGTCAGCATCAGCATGCGCGGCACGTTGACGCCGAAGCTGCGCACCAGCATGGCGTTCTCGTTGGCCGCACGCAGATACGAGCCGAGCCTGGTGCGTTCGATGAAGAACCAGGTGCCCACACAAACCCCGAGCGCGACGCCGATCACCCACACCCGGTACCACGGCACATAGGTCATCGACAGGTCCAGCCCGCCTTCGAGCGGATTGGGATACGGCTGCCCGCTGACACCGAACTTCAGGCGGAACAGTCCTTCCATCAGCAGCGCCACACCGAAGGTCAGCAGCAGCGCGTAGACGTGGTCCACATGGTAGAGGTGGCGCAGGAACACGCGTTCGAGCAGCACGCCGAAGGCCGCCACCACCAGCGGCACCAGAACCAGCGCCCAGCCATAGCCGAGACCCAGGTACTCGGACAGGCCCCAGGCCACGAAGGCCCCCATCATGTACTGCGCGCCGTGGGCGAAGTTCACCACGCGCAACAGCCCGAAGATGATGGAAAGCCCGAGGCTCATCAGGGCATAGAACGCGCCGTTTATCAGCCCAATGACCACCTGCCCCATGAAGGCAGCCACTGAAACGCCAAATATCGTATCCATCAGTCTTGTCTCCCGTGCGGGGCTCCTGGTCCCCTTTACTTGTTGCCTCGGCCCATGTGCTTCACAGACCGAGCAGCCCCTCGATGCGCTCCCGGTTTGATGCGATGTCGGCCCGCCAGAACCGGTCCGCTACGACGCCCTCCTCGATCACGTAGAAGCGATCCGCCAGTTCCGACGCGAAGCGGAAGTTCTGCTCCACCATCAGCACCGTGAAGCCGCGCCCGCGCAGCATGCGGATGGTCTGTCCGATCTTGTCGACGATCACCGGCGCCAGGCCCTCGGTGCACTCGTCCAGCAGCAGCAGCTTGGCGCCGGTGCGCAGGATGCGGGCGATCGCCAGCATCTGCTGCTCGCCGCCCGACAATCGGGTGCCCGGACTGCGGCGACGCACCTGCAGGTTGGGGAACAGTTCGTAGATTTCCGCAATGCTCAATCCGCCCGGATGCAGCACCGGCGGCAGCGCCAGGTTTTCCTCGGTCGTCAGGCTGGCGAAGATGCCGCGCTCCTCGGGGCAATACGCCACACCGAGGCGGGCGATGGCCTCGGGCGGCAGGCCGGCGGTCGCCCGCCCTTGCACCTCGATCGTGCCGCCGCGCTTGCGCAGCATGCCCATGATCGCGCGCAGGGTGGTAGTCTTGCCGGCACCGTTGCGCCCGAGCAGGCAGACGATCTCGCCTTCCCGCACCTCCAGGCTGATGTCGTGAAGCGCCTGGGTTTCGCCGTAGTGGCCGGTCAGGTGCGACACGCGCAGCATGGCCCGGGGCGCGGATGCGGGAATCGGTTGCGCGATGGATTGCGGAATTGATTCTGTCAGGACCTTAGCCACGGGCACCTCCCACATAGGCGTCGATCACGCGCGGATCGACCGATACCTCGTCATAGCTGCCCTCGGCCAGGATCTGGCCCGACTGCAGCACCGTCACCCGGTCGCACAGTTCCGCGATGACCTTCATGTTGTGCTCCACCATCAACACCGTGCGGCCCTTTGCCACGCGCCGGATCAGTTCCACGACCGGCCCGATATCCTCGTGCCCGAGCCCGGCCATGGGTTCGTCCAGCAGGATCAGTTCCGGCTCCAGCGCGATGGTGGTCGCCAGTTCCAGCACGCGCTTGCGTCCATAGGACAGATCCGACGCCGGCACCTCGGCCCACTTGCCGAGACCCACCATGTCGAGCAGTTCTCGCGCCCGTCCGTCGAGCAACCCGAGCACCTGCTGGCTGCGCCAGAACGCGTAATTCCAGCGCGTCTTGCGCTGCAGCGCCACACGCACGTTCTCGAGCACCGTCATGTGCTGGAACACGGCGGAAATCTGGAACGAGCGGACCAGGCCGCTGTCGGCCACGGTGGCCGGGTCGCTGTTCTCGATGGCGCGGCCGTTGAAGCAGATCGAGCCGGCCGTCGGTTTGAGGAAGGTGGTCAGCAGGTTGAAGCAGGTCGTCTTGCCTGCACCATTGGGCCCGATCAGCGCATGGACCGAATGGCGCCAGACATTGAGATCGACGTCCTTGACCGCGTAGAAGCCCCGGAACTGCTTGCTCAGACCCCGGGTCTGGAGGATGTAGTCGGCGCTGGCGCTCACGCTATGCCTCGCTGTGGCTGGAGTTCCGTTTCAGAGGAAGGCATGCGTGACCCCGCCGTCGACCTTGATGCATTCGCCGGTGACCCAGCTACTCTGCGGGCTGGCCAGGTAGGCCACTGCCTCGGCGATGTCTTCCACCGTGCCCAGGCGGCGCATGGGAGTCTTGGCCAGCCGCACCTTCACCTTTTCCGGGTCCACGTTGATCTTCACGCCTTCAGTGGGCACGGACCCTGGCGCCACCGCATTGACGCGGATTCCGCGCGGACCGAGATCAGTGGCCGCCGAGCGGGTCAGCCCCAGCACCCCGGCCTTCACGCCGCAATAGATCATCGCTTCCGGCATGCCCAGGAACGCGGCGGCCGAGGCGATGTTGACGATGCTGCCGCCCGCCTCCATGTGCTCCGCGGCGGCCTGGATGCCCCAGATCACCGAATTGAAGCCGGTGCCAACCATGCGCTGCACCGCCTCCGGCGTGATCGCTTCGATCGGGCCATAGCGCACCCACATCGCATTGCTGACCATCACGTCCAGCCGGCCGAACTCCTCCTTCAGGCTTGCGGCGGCGTTGAAGACCGTATCGCGCTGCGCCACGTCGCCGCCGAACGCCACGGCCCGGAAGCCGGCATCACGCAGCGCCGCGGCGGCTTCCTCCGCTAGGTCGAGCTTGAGGTCGAGCACCCCCACAGTCGCGCCGCCGGCGGCGAGCCGTTCCACGATGGCGCGGCCGATGCCGCGCGCGCCGCCGGTCACCAGGGCCACGCGCCCTTCGAATGCTTGTGTCATCTGCTTGCTCCTGTGAATGGTCAAAGCCCGCGGTCGTCGAAACGCACTTCCGGCAGCCCGCGCACGCCGGTGCCACGGATGGCCAGCAGTGCGCCGCCGTCGGGGTGGTGGGTGAGCAGCATGTTCCCCGAGTCGCGGATGCTGGTGAGATAGATCGTGTCCAGGTCCTTGCCGCCGATGCAGGGACAGGTCACGTAGGGGACGGGACAATCGATCAGCCTGTCAAGGCGCCCGTCGGCATGGAAGCGGGCCAGTTGCGCCGTCTGGACCAGCGCGACCCACAGGCCGCCGTCGGCGTCGACGGTGGCACCGTCGGGCCCCGAGCGCAGCGGTTCGGTGTCGATGAAGACTTCGCGCTGGCCGAGCGCGCCGGTCGCGGTGTCGTATGGATAGCGCAGGATCTTCCGGGTCAGGCTGTCGGCAAAGTAGAGCCAGCGGCCGTCCGGACTGAAACAGGTGGTATTGGATATGCAGAAGCCCCGGTCCACCTCGCGCAGCGCATCTCCGCCCAACTGGTAGAGCGCGCCCAGCGGCTCATGGCGCCTCCTGACGAGCGAACCGACCACGAAGCGGCCGGCGCGGTCGGTCCGGCCGTCGTTGAGCCGCATCTCGTCAGCCGCGTGGCGCACGGGCGCGATCGGCGTCGTGGCGCCGGTGCGCAAATCCAGGCGCACGATGCCGTCCGCCAGCGCCACGAGCAGCCGGCCGCTCTCGCACAGGGCGATCGAGCCGATCTCCTGCGGCAACCTCCACTCGGCGGTCGTGCCACTTGCCTCGTGCAGGCGGCGCACCAGGCGGCGGCGCGAATCGATCCAGTAGAGGGACTGGTCGCGCGTATCCCACAGCGGGCACTCGCCCAGCAGATCGTGGCCGGTTGGAAGAATCTCGAATGTCGGCATGGCGGCGCGTCCTTACTTCCTGATGAAGTCGCAGCCGCCTTCCGACAGCGGCCGGAACGCCTCCTCGGCCGGAATCTGGCCCTTGATGC
This sequence comes from Cupriavidus sp. 96C5-1, assembly GCF_057798855.1. Lineage (NCBI taxonomy): Bacteria > Pseudomonadati > Pseudomonadota > Betaproteobacteria > Burkholderiales > Burkholderiaceae > Cupriavidus > Cupriavidus sp. 96C5-1. The sequence continues at coordinate 77,120 of NZ_JBYOJU010000027.1, forward strand.
GATAGAGGTCGTTACGGTTCTTAGACTCGCCCGGCGCCTTGACCTGCACGACGTACACTGGCTGCATGACCCGGCCGTCCTCCCGGATCTTCACGCTCTTCATGCTGAAGTCGTTCATCGGCGTGGCCTTCATTTTGGTCACCACCGCCTTGCCCTCGTCGGTGCCGGTCGCCTGCACGGCCTTCAGGTAGTGCATGGTCGAACTGTAAGAGTTCGCCATGAGGTAGGTCGGCACCACGCCCTTGTTGCGCTCCATGAACCGCTTCGACCAGGCGCGGGTTTCATCGTTGAGGTCCCAGTAGAACGGCGCTGTGAACTGGAGCCCCTGCGCCACGTCTAGGCCGAGCGCCGTGATGTTGTTGATCGTCATGCCGAAAACCGTGACGACCTGGCCGTTCTTGCCCAGCCGGTATTCGGCGGCCTGCTTGAGCGCGTTGTTCAGGTCGGTGCCGGCATTGAGCAGCACGATGGCCTGCGCCTTGCTAGCCTGGGCCTGGAGCAGGTACGACGAGAAGTCTGTCGTGCCGAGCGGATGCCTGACCGCTCCCAGCACCTTGCCTCCGGAGGCCTCGATGAACTTTGTGGCCACTTCCTGCATGGACGTGCCGAAGGTGTAGTCCACCACGATGAAGTAGAACGTCTTGATGCCCTGCTTGATCAGGCTCTGCACGCCGGACTTGGTCAGGGCGTAGGTGTCGAACATCTGCTGCACGTTCATGGGCGAGCAGGCTTTGCCGGTCAGGTCCGCGCTCGTTGTGCCCGCCAGCAGGTACGGCTTGCCGTGCTGCCGCATCATGCTGCTGACGCTCAGCGCGATCGACGAGGCCGAGCCGCCCACGATGGCATCCACCTTCTCGCTCTCAATCCACTTGCGCGCGATGCTGGTGCCGACGTCGGGCTTGTTCTGGTCGTCGGCCACCACGACCTCGATCGGCTTGCCGTTGACCTTGCCGCCGAAGTCGTCCACCGCCATGCGCACGGCATTGACGGAGCCGGGACCACCGTTCCCGGAGAACGGGCCGGTCATATCCGCCATCACGCCGATGCGCACGACGTCATCCGAGATCTGGGCCTGTGCGGTGCCGACGAATGCCAGCGCCAGCAGCGCCGTGGCGCGCAGGGTGTTCTTGTGGTCGATCCTCATCGCTTGTCTCCTGTCATGGCTTGTTGTATTTGACGTAACCGGGGCGAGCGCCGCCCTCCGGCCGAGCGGCGCGGCGGGTCTCCGGTATATATTTGGGGGGTAGACTAGGCGCTCGCGTCGCCCGTCAGGCATGGTCGGTCCGTAACCGGTGCTGCCGGTACTGCTCGCGCAGCGCCGTCTTGAGCAGCTTGCCGGTGGCGGTGTGCGGCAGTTCGTCCACGAACACCACTTCGTCGGGCAGCCACCAGCGGGCCACGCGGTCCTGCATATAGGTCAGGATCTCCTCGCTGGTCGGCGCCTGGCCGCTCTTGGGCACGACGATCAGCAACGGCCGTTCCTGCCACTTGCTGTGCGCCACGCCGATGACCGCCGCCTCGCGCACTTTGGGATGGCCCACGGCGACGTTCTCGAGATCGATCGACGAAATCCATTCACCACCAGACTTGATGACGTCCTTGCTGCGGTCGGTAATCTGCACGTATCCGTCGGCATCGATATTGGCCACATCACCGGTGCCGAACCAGCCGTTGGCATCGAGCGCCGAGCCGGGTTCGTTGCCATAGTAGGCCGACAGCACCCAGGGGCCACGCACGCGCAAATCGCCCACGTGCTTGCCGTCGTGCGGCAGCGGTTTGTCGGCGCCGTCGAAGATCTCGAATTCCAGGCCGAAGATGGCTCGACCCTGGCGGCACTGCACGTCGAAGCGCGACGCCAGCGGCTGTTCCGCATGGTGCGGCAACAGGTTGGAGATCGTGGCCAGCGGGCTAGTTTCGGTCATGCCCCAGGCCTGGATCACAAAAACGCCCAACTCGCGCTCGAACCGCTCGATGATAGCGCGCGGCGCCGCCGAGCCGCCGATGACCACTCGTTGCAGAGCGATATCCCCGATGTTCAGCGAAGCGCGGTGCTGATCGATGTACTGGAAGAAGCCGAGCCACACAGTGGGCACGCCCATCGAGAACGTGCAGCCCTCGTCGCGCATCAATGCATAGAGCCGCTCGCCCGACACGCCCGAGCCGGGCAGCACCAGCTTGGCGCCGCACATGGCGGAGGCATAGGGCACGCACCAGGCGTTGACATGGAACATCGGAACGGCGAGCAGCACGCTGTCACGCGCGCAGAGGCCAAGGCCGTCGGCCGCGCACGCGGCAAATGCATGCAGGACCGTGGAGCGGTGGCTGTAGAGCACGCCCTTTGGATTGCCGGTCGTGCCGGATGTGTAGCACATAGAGGACGCGCTGTTTTCCTCCAGCGACGGCCATGCGAAGTCGTCGCCGCCCTGCTCCACCAGATCCTCGTAAGCGCACAAGCCCGGAAGCTCCAGCGCCGGCAACTGTTCGCCACGACACAGCGCCACATAGCGCTTGATGTGCGGCAGATCCGGCGCCAGCCTGACCACCAGGTCGGCGAAGTCCAGATCGAAGCACAAGGTCTCGCCGGCCGCGTGATTGACGACGTAGACGATCTGCTCCGGGAACAGGCGGGGGTTGACCGTGTGGAGCACCGCTCCCATGCCCGCCACGGCGTAGTACAACTCCAGGTGGCGATCGGTATTCCAGGCGAGCGTCACCACCCGGTCCGACGTGCCGACAGCGGCGCGCACCAATGCGCCGGCCAGCCGGCGGGCGCGACGCTCCACGGTGCGCCAGTTGCTGCGACGCTGCTCTCCACCATGCAGCCAGGACACTACCTCCACGTCGCCATGGTGAACGGCGGCGTGCCGTATCAATCCCGAAATCTGAAGCTGACTCGGCTGCATCAATCCCTGCAAGCTCATTCTCGTACCCCGTACGTTGCGCCACACCAGTCCTATCGCCCGTTTCCGAACGACCGACCGCGATCATTTTTACATGCCGGCCGGTAAGTAAAGCGGATACTAGCAGCCGTACCGCAATTAAACAATCGGCAGGTAAGATCGAAGCGCTAGGGGTTTTTACCGAGCCGGCCGGCGCGCAGTGAAGCACGCTGGCGGGCGACAGCGGCCCCGGCAAACGGGCGCCAGGCGTAGAACGAATCGCGGTAGGAATACCGGTTACCCGGTACCCACCGGGTCGCCGGGGCGGTCACCCGTCTCCCGGCCACCCACGGAACGTACCGTGCGGTTTTGATAATCAAAGCCCGATTCCACCTCTCTACGGCTACTCCGTTGAGCGACTGCGGGCGGCGTAGACTACCGGAAGGATGTCCTGCGTCCGTCCAGTCTCCTCAATGTTGTGCCTGATCCAGTGGTCCGCGCTCGCCTTCGAGAACAAGAAAGGACGGATAAGCGAGTTTATGAGCGGACCAAGGAGCGGTCGCCACACCGTTTCGACTGAGGAACTGATCGAGTCCGCTGCAGCCGAGGTGACTTCCCGGTGCACATAGGCATAAAGCTTTGACGAACCGCCGGTGAACGTCCAGCTCAGCCTGGAACCGGCGTCTCCACGCAGGGCGAGCGCCTCGTCCGGCCGCCAGCGTGAATGGCTCAAGCTATCACGCCTCCGGCTCATGGACGTCTCGCGACCAACCGGCATTCGAGCAGTGGGATCTGTTTTTCTGCTTCCGCAGCCTAGTACTTGGCGGAGAGCATCTTCGATTTTTTTAGCGCCGTCCCCACGACAGATGGTGCGTGCCTTCGGCTAGTCGTCGAGCCAGACGCCCTCCGACCTTGCCAGCCGCACCAAATGATGTAGACCACCCCCTGGGCTTCGTGAAAGCCCGAATCTCCCTGCCACGAGCAGTTCAAGAGCCCCGCGATCGGACCTGTAAGGGTGCAAGGCATCGCGGGCTCGACGGCGAGCTACCAGGCCAAAGGCCATCCCGCTCAGTATTTCCCCTAACAGGCCGCTGAAATACCTCGAGCGGACGTCAGCGCGACGACTGCCTGAAGCGTTGATTTGAGGATCCCATCCAACCCTACTTTCATGCGCGGCGCAGACACCTTCACCGAGAGTTTGTTCACTATGCGGAGGCTGGATGATTTCGTGCCGAAATCCCACCCGCTGCGCTCGATCCGCACCATGGCCAACCAGGCGCCGGTGAAGATGGACCGGTTGTTCGCGCAGATGTACGAGACCGATATCAAGGGTGGCCGGCCCAGCATCGCGCCGGAGAAGTTGCTGCGGGCCAAGCTGCTGCAGGTGCTCTACAGCATTCGCTCCGAACGTCAGCTCATGGAGCAGACGCACTACAACTTGCTGTTTCGCTGGTTCATCGGGCTGTCGATGGACGATCCAGTTTGGGTGCCCACCGTGTTCACCAAGAACCGCGAACGGCTGATCAAGCATGATGCGGTAATCGAGTTTCAACGAGGTGCTGGCCATCGCGCAGAAGAAGAACTGGCTGTCGGGTGAGCACTTCAGCGTGGACGGCACGCTGATACAGGCGTGGGCCGGCCACAAGAGCTTCGTGCGCAAGGATGGCGGCGACAAGGACGGCAACGACGGCGGCAACTTCAAGGGGCGCAAGCGCAGCAACGAGACGCACGAGTCCAAGACCGATCCCGATGCCAAGCTCTACCGCAAGGGCAAGACAGCCAGCGAGTTGCGCTACATGGGTCATACCCTGAGCGACAACCGCCATGGCCTGGTGGTGAGCGCCATGGTGACCAATGCGGACGGACACGCCGAGCGCGAGGCCGCAAAGGTCATGCTCAACGATACCAGGCAGGTGACGGAAGACCTGGATGTGGAAGTCACCGTGGGCGCGGACAAGGGCTATGACGCGCACGAGTTCATTGAGGCTTGCCTGGAGATGAAGGTGACGCCGCATGTGGCACAGAACACCCCGGGGCGGTGCTTTCAGCAGCGACCTAAGCGCTGTGACCTAAACGTCAGGCCGTTTTCAGACATCCGGATTTATGCGACAACGCCGTTTCAATACGACGGCAATTATTAATCCGAGCGGAGAAGGAAAATCATACAGAAAGATGCATTTTCCTTATTTTACGAAGGAAACGGCATCGGCAAAACGTGGTGACACTCCCAGCCTGATTGAGACAGAATGAGGTACAATCGCTATCTGCATCTGCTGGTAAGCATATTTCTATCCAGAAATGCTGCGTTACTAAAGAGCAAGAGGATTTTGTTAATTGTTTTGCATAATTTTTTAACTTTATCACTCAAAAAATATAATTAGTTAAAATCTAAAGAAGGATAGTATCGTGTTACTCAAGGCGGTTGACAGCTGTGAGGTTCTTGTTCTTCTCGACAATGTAAGTGATCTACTTTCCTCGGTTCCAAGACGTGTAACTGGAGAGGTTTCGAACATTGTGGGAGCCGGTGCATCCCAATTGGCTGGGCGGTGCCTATGTTGTGCGCAATGGGGTCTTTCCCTGGTGATTAAGACCACGCTTAACGGCAAAACGCATACGGTCCTGTTTGATAGCGGCCCGGAAGGCTACGCGATCAAACGAAACGGCGACAGGCTTGGTCTGCGCTTCGGAGATATTGACGCAGCGGTCTTCTCTCATGGTCACTGGGACCATGTCGGGGGAATGTTGACAGCGCTCCAGTTGATCACCGATGCAAATGGTGGCCACAAGGTCCCGGTACACGTGAATGATGGCATGTTCGTACCGCGAGCTGTGCATAAGCCGGGAGGAGATGGAGAGTTCCTCCCGTTCGACGACGTGCCATCTAAAGAGCAACTCTCAGCGGCCGGAGCCGAGATTGTCTCAAGCGATGACGCACGCACATTGCTTGATGGGCATTTCCATCTCAGTGGCGAGATTCCGCGACGAACGTCCTACGAGAACGGACTGCCTGGACATTTTGCGCAGGCGAACGACGGCGCCTGGCTACCGGATCCATTAATAAGAGATGAGCGATGGATGGCGGTAAACGTGGCGGGCCTTGGGGCGATTGTTTTTACCGCCTGTTCCCACGCTGGGGTCGTCAACGTGCTGCATCGCGCTCAGGAGGAGCTAGCGCCAGTACCGCTATGGGGCGTCATGGGAGGCTTCCATCTGAGTGGTTCAGCCAGCGAGACATTGATCCCGCAGACCATTGGTGATCTGGAGCAGTTCAATCTGAAATGCTTTGTGCCTGGCCATTGCACTGGCTGGCGTGCTGTCCACAGGCTCGTCGACGCATTCGGGGAGGAGAAAGTCGTGCCTTCTGCAGTGGGACAGAGGCACCTCTTTCAGGCTTGAAGGATGCCCCCGCGTTTGGCCACTCCCACCTGCGCGTCCATGGCTAGAGTGGCATGCCGCCTGCAGTTGCATCCGGCCGCCGCCGACCAGGTGCACGCCTGCCTGGAGACTACAGGACATGGAACTGCCCTTCGCCCCGCTCTTTTGCGCTTCCTCCCTTCGAAGGGAGGCCCAGCGTCGCGAAATGGTCAGACGCTTCTGGATCCGCTCGAGGATATCGTAGCAGGCCTTGTGAGCCACAAATGGCCGAGGCCTGCCTTGAGCAGGGGGTGGATCGTTCGATGCACCAGGCAAGGAAGACTGGTTCGGAGCCGGTGGGCCATCCCCACCGTGCTAGCGCACGCTTGTTGTGGTGTTTGAAATCCAGGCGATTAATTGCGTTTTGGCGCTAGTGCCACTGAATCATGGTTCGAGGGGCCGGGATGCGATCACCAAGGTTGAATGCCCGCATCCAACCCCGCGACGGTGGATGAAGCGCGCCTTCCTTCCATTTGATCAAAGACGTTGTGAAATGTGCCGATTTGCAGACATCACTGTGCGGCTAGCAAAATTGCTCACCAAAGGCGACGGCAGAGCATATCCTCCTCAAGAGTCCCTCGTTCAATCCGATTTGAGCCCCGTCCTGGGCAGTCTCTCCATCCTGGTATGAGGATGGTCCAGGCGGCTCCGGGTGGCAGATCATGCGCAAGCAACCCATGCACCGATCGGCAAGGCTGTCTTCCTCAGCCTCCCGCATTCGGGAGAGCGAACAGCACTTTAGATTGCTCGCCGACGGCATCCCTCATATCGTACTGACCGCCAAACCTGATGGCTGGATCGACTACTGCAACCAGCGATGGTCCACCTATACAGGACTTACTCTCGAGCAAACTCAAATCGGTGCGTGGCGAACGGTCATACATCCGGATGATATGCAAGGCACAAGCGACCGCTGGAGGAGCGCCGTTGCAAATGGATGCGAATATGAACTTGAATTTCGCTTGAAAAGAGCCGCCGATGGCGCCTATCGATGCCACCTTGCCCGCGGAGCGCCATTTAAAGACCTCGATGGAAATATCGTGAAGTGGTTTGCGACCTGCACTGACATCGAGGACCAAAAGCAGGCGCAGGCCGCGGCTGAACGCGCTAACCTCGCCAAATCAGACTTCCTTTCCAGCATGAGCCATGAGTTGCGTAGCCCCTTGAACGCGATCCTTGGCTTTGCGCAGTTGATGGCCTCGGATGCTCCGCCGCCTACGCCCTCGCAGCAGGCCAGCATCGACCAGATTCTGAAAGCCGGCTGGCATCTGCTGGAACTGATCAATGAGGTCCTTGATCTCGCGAAGATCGAAGCCGGGCAGGCGGCACTGTCGCCAGAGCCGGTATCCTTGGCTGAAGCCTTGCGAGAATGCCACTCCATGGTCGAGCAGCAGGCCTTGAAACGAGGGATTCGCATGCGCTTCCCGTTGCTTGATGTCCCCTGTTTTGTCCGCGCTGATCGCACCAGGCTTAAGCAGATCCTGCTCAACCTTCTATCCAACGCGATCAAATACAACCGTGACCAAGGAACGGTCGAGGTGCAATGCAGCGTAACCGGCGGGGACCGCATTCACATCAGCGTGCGCGATACCGGCGCAGGGCTGGCACCGGAACGGCTGGCGCAACTATTTCAGCCATTCAACCGGCTCGGGCAGGAAGCCGGCCCCGAGGAGGGCACAGGCATCGGTCTCGTGGTGGCCAAGCGACTGGCGGAGCTGATGGGGGGAACCATCGGCGCCGAAAGTACGGCTGGCGTGGGCAGCGTATTCTGGGTCGAACTGGTCGCTGCACGCCCTCCGGAAATGACAGGTGAGAGCGTCGAGCCAGCTGTACCGGCCAACGCACAATTAGAGAACCGCTCTTCAGTGCATACCCTGTTGTATGTCGAAGACAACCCCGCCAACCTGAAGCTGTTGGAGCAACTCATCGCTCGCCGGGCCGATATGCGCCTGCTGACCGCCGTGACCGGGGCTCTCGGCGTCGAGCTCGCGCGCGTTTCGTTGCCAGAAGTGATCGTGATGGATATCCATCTGCCCGACATCAACGGCGTCGAGGCGCTGAGACTCCTGCGCGAAAACCCGAGGACGGCGCACATTCCGGTCATCGCCCTCAGCGCAAATGCGATGCCACGCGACATCGAGAAGGGCATCAAAGCGGGATTCTTTCGTTACCTGACCAAGCCGATCAAGCTCAATGAATTCATGGAGGCACTGAGCGCAGTGTTGGAACTGACTGGAAAAGGGACTGTTCAGCGTTAACGAAGCAGAGCGCTCCGTATGATCAGCCCATCCGACATTCTTGCGGCAAGAATCCTGGTCGTCGACGATCTGGAGGCCAATGTCCTGTTGCTCGTGCAGATGCTGCGTGGGGCCGGCTACATTTGCGTCGCGTCAACAATGGATCCGCGTGCGGTTTGCGAGCTTCACAGCAAGAATCGCTACGATCTGATCCTGCTCGATCTCCAGATGCCAGGCATGGACGGATTCCAGGTCATGGAAGGCCTGAAGGAAGTCGAGGCAGACAGCTACCTTCCCGTCATCGTGATCACCGCCCAACCCGATCACAAGTTGCGTGCCCTGCAAGCCGGTGCGAAGGACTTCGTCAGCAAGCCCTTTGATCTGGCCGAAGTACTGATGCGGGTGCGCAACATGCTGGAAGTGCGTCTGCTGCACAGGGAATCGTTGCGGTACGGCAAAGCCCTCGAGCAGAAGGTGCGCGAAGTGGAAGCCAGCCGAGAGACGATCATTCGCCAGAGTGACGAGCTCAAGCGTCTTTATGAGAAGCTCGTTCACGAGCAAAAGGTGTCGGAACGACTGTTGCTCAACCTGCTGCCGTCCCCCATTGCTGAGCGCTTGAAGGCGCGCTCCGACCTCATCGCCGGCAGCCCTCCAGCAATCATCGCCGACAACTTCCTGGAAGTATCGGTGTTGTTCGCGGATATCGTTCAGTTCACCCGTTTTTCTGCCGGCATGAGCCCGGAGAGCCTGGTGGCAATACTAAATGAGATATTTGCCGACTTCGATAATATCGCCGACAGCCGCGGGCTCGAGAAGATCAAGACAATCGGCGACGCTTACATGGCGGCCGCCGGCCTGCCTGTCCCTGTGGCCGATCATGCCGTGCGTGCCGCGCATATGGCATTGGACATGATTGAGTCGCTGGCCCGCTTCAATGAACGCAGCGGCCACAGTTTGCAGTTGCGTATTGGCATCAACAGCGGTGCGGTAGTCGCCGGTGTTATCGGCAGGCGCAAGTTCATCTATGACCTGTGGGGCGACGCCGTCAATGTCGCAAGCCGGATGGAATCCCAAGGCGTGGCCGATCGCGTACAGGTGACGGAAGCTACCCGGCAGCGGCTCAGGGAACCGTTCGTGCTCGAGGAGCGCGGTACCATTGTGGCCAAAGGTCTCGGTGAGCTGCACACATGGTTCCTGATTGGCAGAAGCGGCCAGGCCCCCTAGGCGGGCTCGAAGCAATGACAAGGGAGCCGGCAAGGTCAATCGCACGGAAGCAGCCAAAGGATCATCGTCGCTAGCTGTCGTCGTTGCTGCATCAGGCCAGCCTGGCAGGCAACCACGGGCTTCTGCCGTGCCGCGCACCAAGCGATTGCAGGAGGAAATGACCAGGTTCTTGAAGGACAGCGGGTACGACGATCCCAATGCTACTCTGCCGTTGCGCCAGAGGCCTTCACCGCCTTCCCCCACTGTTCGCGCTCGCCGCGCATGAAGGTATCAAAGGCTGCTGGCCCCAGCGCGCCCGCCCGGCCGCCCAGCTGCTGCAGGCGCTGGGCGAAATCCTTGCGCACCAGGATGCCGGCCACCGACCGGTAGACAGCGAGCGCTTGGGAAGGAATTGCGTGCACCATGCTTACTCCAGCGCCACCCCCACGGCCTTGCCCACGCGAGACCATTTCGCGATATCGGCCTTTTGGTAGTCCGCCAGCTGCTGCGAGGTGCCACCGACCACTTTGACGCCCAGCTTGTCCAGGTGGGCCACCACTTCCGGGTCCTTCAGGATACGGTTGATCTCGGTATTCAGGCGTTGCACGATGGCCGTCGGCGTGCCGGCCGGGGCGAACACTGCCTGCCACTGCTCTGCCTCGAAGCCGGGCACACCCGCCTCAGCCATTGTCGGCACCGCCGGCAGGCTGGCCAAGCGCGTCTTGGTGGCCACGCCGAGCGCGCGGAGCTTGCCGGCCTGCACCTGCGGCAGGATGGGGGCGGTGGGCGCGAACATGAAGTCCACGTGGCCGGCCATCACGTCCTGGATGGCGGGCACGTCGCCCTTGTAGGGCACGTGGGTGATGCTGACCTTGCGCTCCACCTTGAGCAACTCGCCGGACATCTGCAGGATGGTGCCGCTGCCGCCGGAGGCAAAGGTGACGGCGCCGGGCTTGGCCTTGGCGGCAGCCAAGAGCGCCTGCACAGTGCGGTATGGGCTGTTGGGACCGACGATCAGCACGCTGGGAATGGTACCGATCATCACCACCGGCTCGAAGGACTTGATGGCGTCATAGGGCAGCTTCGGATTGAGCGCAGGGTTGATTGCGTGCGACGCAGTGGACGCGCCCAGCAATGTGTAACCGTCCGCCGGTGCACGCGCCACGAAGGCCGAGCCGATAGCGCCAGTGGCGCCAGGCCGGTTCTCCACCACCACGGTGGTGTGCAGGGCCTGGCCGAGCTTCTGTGCGATCAGGCGCGCAAGAATATCGGTGGTGCCGCCGGCAGGATACGGTACGACATAGGTGATCACCCGATCAGGCCAGCCAGGCTGCGCCGAGACAGTCGGCGTGGTGCATGCCAGCAGGGGAAAGCAGAGGGCGACAAGAAAATGCCTGAATTTCATTGGGACGGTCTCCATGGGTTTCTGTTATCTGGCATCGGCACTAGAGGCCAAAGCCGTAGAGTCTTCGCGGGTTGTCGGTGAGAACTGCCTTGGCCAATGCATCGTCGCCACACCATTGCCGGAAGAGCGCCAGAAGGTCGCCGTCGTCCGGTGACGAGCGGCCGGTGGCAATGATCGTTGGATGCGGCCAGTCCGATCCCCATACCATCTGGCCCGGGGCGCGTTCGAGATAGCGACGCGCAAGCGAAGCGACGTCGCCATAAGCAGGCGCTCCCTCCCGCGACTCAATGTAAGGGCCAGACAGCTTCACCCAGGCCCTGTTGTCATCCAACAGGCCTGCAATTACCTCGAACGCGGGTTCAAACTCGGGCCCGCCGAATGGCAAGTGCCCATAGTGGTCAAATACGATGCGAGCGGGCAAGGCCTTCAGCAGGGGTTGCATGTGAGGCAACCATGCGGCAGGCACGTTGAGTTGGATATGCCAACCCAGAGGCGCGACACGCGCGGCAAGCGGCGCAAGCATCTCCGCGTCTACAGGCCCGGGCATCGTGAGGTTGAACCGGATGCCCCGAATACCAGACGCATGCAGGCTCTCAAGCTCGCTCTCGGTGATGGAGGTGTCCACCACAGCGACGCCGCGTGCCTCCTTGCCCAACGCTCGGAGGGCGGCCAATGTAGGCCTGTTGTCCGTGCCATAGGTCGACGGGGTGACCACTACGGCACGAGTGGTTCCCATCGCTCGTTGTACAGCTCGGTAGTCCGACACGAGGGCATCTGGTGGTCGGAGCGTTGCAGTCCCTGCAACCGGATAACGGCTGTCGTAGACGTGCATGTGGCAATCGCAGGCGTTCGCAATCGGGCGTTGTCCAAGGGTTCTCATCGGTTGCTCTCCGTACCAGGACCGCGTGAAACGCCGCGGTGTCGGGACAATTTCGCCAACTCGGATGCCGTGCCTTCCGGCAGGTCGCCGCCATACGCCATCGCATGCTCCAGGGATACAGGTCCACGCCGAACCCGATAGGGGTCCTCCGGGCTGTGCTTCCAGTGTTGCGTCACGTCGTTTCTCCGTCTCGACGCCACAGCGGCATGCCCGCCACATCCATGTCCATGCGCAGGATGTCTCCCGCCGTGGAGTCAGTCGCGAACAACGTCTTGCCTTCGGCGCCGCCGAAGGCAAGATTGGTCAATGAATGACCTGCGGGGCCGCGCAGCACCTGTACCGGCTCGGCGAGGTGGTTGAGCACCCACACGTAGGCCAGTCCAGGGTTCGCTACCAGCAGCCGGCCCGATGCATCCATTGCCAGCCCGTCCGGGCCGCTCGGTCCGTAGGAGGTAAAGAACTGCCCGGTCTTGGACACGCCGCCATCGGCGAGGATGGGCATGCGCCAGACGCAATTTCCCCGCGTCACCGCAACGAACAGGAATTTCTCATCGGGTGACAGCACGATGCCGTTCGGGCTGGGCACATTGGAGAGCAGGAGTTCCAGCCGCCCCGCCGCGGTGAGGCGATAGACACGCCCGGTGGGATCGTGCAGTCCGGTCTGTCCCTGGTCGGTGAAATAAATGTTCCCCCGCGAATCCAACGTGAGGTCGTTGACGCCCTTGAAGTTCTCTGTGTTGCGGCGGTCCAGGTATGGTTTTGCGCTGCCGACGCGCACGTCGACGAGCATCAGGCCATTGCGGTAATCCGTTACCAGCAGCTCGCGCGCGTTGAGGAACTTCATGCCATTGGGCTCGCCTTCCCACTGCGCCACCACGTCCCAATCTCCCCCCTGGTCGATGCGGAAGACGCGGCCATTGGGAATATCGCTGACATAGAGGTTGCCCTCCCCGTCGAATACCGGTCCTTCCAGGAAAGAGTCGATCTCGCGTCCGCCCTGGTTGGCATCCGCCCAGGCCGTTCGCCTCGGTTGGCGATAGCGCTCCGGCATTGGGGAAAAAACGTCAAACTCTCGGATCTCCGGGGTATTCAGCAGGAACATGGCAATTCTTCTGTGCGCAGTGCATGGATAAAAATTGTGCAGCATTTGCCGATGGCCAGGGCGCAGGCAGTCGGGACCGCGTCAATGCCGTGCCTGCGGGCCCGCCGCATGACGGCTGCGCTTGCGGTGTGATCCGGCACGGCTCGCCTGTGCGAGTTGCTTCGCCCGTACTTGCCGGCGCTCATTGCTTTTCAAACGCGGTGTTGGCCGCGATCTTGCCCCAGAACGCCGTGCGTTCGGCGAGCTGCCGGGAGAACATCACGGCGTCCCAATAGCCAGGCTCCGCTGCAATGCCCTCGGCAAAGGTCTTCATGTCCTGCGACGCCATCGCCTTGGCCACCTCCTTTTGCAGGCGATCCGTCACCGCCGCCGGCGTGCCTGCGGGCGCCCAGAGGCCGGTGAAGTTGACCACGCCATAGCCCTTGACGCCCGCCTCGGCAAACGTAGGCACATTGGGCAACGCGGACAGGCGTTTGTCGCCGCTCACCGCCAGCAAACGCAGGCTGCCGCCCTTGACCTGCCCAATGACCCCGGGCGTGGAAGCGATCTGGTAGTCGATGGTGCCGCCAAGCAGCGCCAGCGTGGCTTCGCCCGCGCCCTTGAACGGCACGTGCATGAAATGAGCGCCCGTCGCCACGCCCAGTGCCTCGCTGGCGAAATGCGGCGTCGTGCCGGAGCCGCCCGAGCCATAGCTCACCTTGCCATCGCCTGTGCGAGCGGCCGCCACCAGATCGCTCATGCTCTTGAACTTGCTGTCCGCTTTGACTACCACGGCCATCGGGGCAAACACGAAGGCTGCCACCGGTCTCAGGTCCTTGGCATGGTCGAACGGCAGCTTCTTGAAGATATGGGGCAGCAGCGAGAACGTCGTGTCGTTGGCAAGCAGCGTATAACCGTCGGCCGGGGCGCGAGCCACTTGCGTGGTGCCGATGGTGCCGGTGGCGCCCGCCTTGTTTTCCACCACGAAGCTCTGGCCGGTCTGCTCAGTGAGGCGCTGGGCCATCTTGCGGGTAACGGCGTCCACGGCGCCGCCCGGCGGATAGGGAACGATGATTCGCACCGGCTTGGCGGGCCAGGTCTGTGCATGAACGGATATGGCGATCCACGCCATCGCACCCAGCGCGCCGCGGCAAAGGGCCAGGGCGAGGGTTGATCTGGTATTCATTGCTTGTCTCCTGCTATTTTTTGAGTCAATCGCGCGTTCGTGTGCGCTACGCGTCGTCTACGATGCTTTGCATCCTTCTCCCCTTGAGGGACCCCTCAGGCCCTTCCGGGGCTTTTGCGCGCCCCCGTCAGCGCCGTCCTGCGCATCAGGCAGCTTCGTAGCGCGTTAGCCAGCTTTGGCCAGCGCCTCAGCACGGGCGAGCACATCCAGCGTATTCCGCGCCGCTGCCACGCCCATGTTCACGTACGCGGCGCTCGTCACGCCTCCAATGTGCGGGCTGAGCAGAAAGCCGGGCTGGCCGTGGAAGATGTGGGGCACCGTCATCGGTTCCACAACAAAGCTGTCCAGGCCCGCCATGGCGACATGGCCGGAGCCAACCGCGGCCAACAATGCCGCTTCGTCGATCAGCCCGCCGCGCGCGGTGTTGACCAGTATCACGCCCGGCTTGCAGCGAGCCAGCGTTTGCGCGTTGACCATCGCCCTGTTCTCGCTGGTCAGCGGGCAATGCAGCGAGATCGCGTCGGCCACCCTCCAGATCGTTTCCAGGTCCACCGGCTCGATATAGTCCGGCAGATCCCCGGCAAACGGATCGAAGCCGATCACGCGCATGCCCATGGCATCACACATCCTGGCGAAGCGCCGGCCAATCGCGCCCAGGCCGATCAGCCCGATGGTGGCGCCTGCCAGCTCAACGCTCTTGTGCGTGGCCTTGTCCCAGTGGCCGGCATGCATGCGCTCGTTGAGTTGCGCGACGGATTTGGCGCAGCCCAGCAGCAGGGCCATCGCTTGTTCCGCCACCGCGGCCGCATTGGCGCCAACCGCAGCCGTGACCTCGATGCCGCGCGCGGCGGCGGCGGGCTTGTCGATGGTGTCGGTGCCGCTGCCGTGCTTGGAGATGACCTTCAGGGCCGGCGCGGCATCCATGATCTCCGGCGTCACGGCGCCGTAGCGCACGATGATGCCGACCGGGTCGTGGCGCTGCGCCAGCGCCACCAGGTCGGCTGCCAGCGGTGTCTTGCCGGCGTAGACGACTTCGTAATCGCCGAGCAATGCCAAGGCCTGTGGTGCGAGGTCGGCCCCCGTGACGAGGATGACTGGCTTGTTAAGCACGGTGCTCACAGTGCCTCTCCCGCTTTCAGCACGCCGGCCGTGACGAGCGAGGCCAGCAACCACGGGGCGCTGGTCTCGCCTTTCTTGATCTGGGCGATGCGGCGGGCTTCGGCCGCTTCCTTGTGCTCGGCCAGCGGCAGCAGCGAGGCGATCTTTTCACGCTCGACCACGACCAGGCCATCGGCGTCGCCGCAGATGAAATCGCCAGGGTTGACCGTGACGCCGCCCACCGAGACCGGGTGGCCGATGCGCCCGCCCACTTCCTTGGTTGGGCCATTGGGGTTGGTGCCCACCGAAAACACCGGGTAGTCCATTTCGTCGATTTCCAGGCTGTCACGCACCGCGCCGTCGATCACCACGCCGGCGATGCCGCGCTGGCGGCATGCATTCATCATGATGGTGCCCATCAGCGCGCTGCTCTGGTCACCCTTGCCGTCGATCACCAGCACGTCGCCGGGCTGGGCCAGCGCCATCGCGGCATGGATCATCAGGTTGTCGCCAGGGCGCACTTCCACGGTGAAGGCGGTGCCGGCCAGCTTCATGTGCGGGCGCAACGCCCTGATGCGGCCGTGCAGCGCGCCGCGGCGGCCAGCCACGTCGGCCAGGATCGCGGGCTGGAATTTCGCTGCCTGGGCGACGATGTCGGCGGGTACGCGGTCGAAGGATTTGACGATGTTGGGCAGGCTCATGGCATGGCTCCTTGGATTCGGGGATGGCAACAGATCTCGTTATTTGTTGGAACGGATTCTGGATGGTCGTTGCACTGAGTACAATACGGTTTCACTGTGCGAAACTCATTCCGCGCCATGAACTCCTCCAATTCCCCCATCGCCGGCGAGGCGGCTGGCGGCGGCGCTATCGCGGCACGGCGGGCGCTGCGCGTCCTGGAAGCCTTCGGTGTCAGCGACGCACAACGCACACTGGCCGAGCCAAGCCGCCGCACCGGCTTTCACAAGACCACAGTGCTGCGTCTCGCGCGCACGCGGGCAACCGACGACTACCCGGTTCAGAAGGAGGAAGGAGGAAGGAGGAAAGAGGACGGCAGCTGGCGGCTCGGGCGCGCCGCCGGCTGGCTGGGCGCGTGCTACCAGGCCACCTTCAACGTGTCCGAAGTGGTGGCGCCGGTGCTGCGGGAGCTGACGGTCAAGACCGGGGAAAGCGCATCGTTCTACGTGCGCGAGGGCCGGCAGCGCATGTGCCTGGTGTGCGTGGAGGGACCGCAAGCCATCCGGCATCATGTGCGCATCGGCTCGGCGCTGCCGCTGGAACCGATAAACCCATCTTGATTGTCCGGCGACTCTTGCTGACCATCAGGATTGACAGTCAGCCGGATTGATTGATCAAGGATGTCAGTACGTGGTCTGCCCACGCGCCATCAAGCTTTAGATACGCCCGGGCGACACCTTCGCGCTCAAAGCCAAGTCCGGTGTGTAGCCGAGCGCTGCGCTCGTTCTCAGGTTGGTAGCGCGAGATCCTTGATAAGCATCTGCTGGCTCGCGCGCAGGATTTCCTCCCCGAGTTGGGGATCTGCGCTGGCCACCGCTCGGGACAGGATGACCGCGCCGACCATCTCGTTATAGAACGCGATGGCCTCCCGGCGCGTTTCGTCGCCGTCTCCGCTCCCCGCGCGCTGTTCCGCGACAAGCTTCGTCAAGGTGTCGATCATTTCCTGCAGACCCTTCGCAAAGTGCACCTGCGCCTCATGGCCCAGCCGGCGCACGTCCGCGGTGAGGCCGGCAACGGCACAACCATGCTCGATATCACTGCAATGCGTTCCTGACAGGTAATAGTCGATCTGTCGCCGCAAACGGTTGCCGCCCGGCGCAATTGGCGCGGCGATGGCTTCCTTCAGGTCGTGATTGGCCTTGCCCATCGCCGTCGCCACGACTTCGGCCGCCAGCGCCTCTTTCGATTCGAAGTGGTTGTAGAAGCCACCCTGGGTAAAACCTGCCGCCTTCATCAGCGCGCTTAGGCCGACACCATCGATTCCGTGCTCGCGGAACAGCCTCTCCGACGCCGCAACGATGGTCTTGCGGTTCTCCACCGCCTGCTGCTTCGAAACGCCCATCGCTTAGTACTCCTTTGCCTTTGTGCTGTTGTCATCTCAAGTATAGCGTCTCTCGTGAAAAGACAATGGTGATTGACCTTGACATTTTGGATTCGGTCGACAAAACTCAATGTCAATCACCATTGTGTTTCGATGATCTCACCCCGTAGGTACCTTTATGCACATCGAAAGTCACCAGCCTTTGCTCAACCCGATCCGGCTCGGGGACCTGGAGTTGCCTAATCGTGTCGTCATGGCGCCACTGACTCGCATGCGTGCGACCAATCCCGATCTTGCTCCGACCGCCCTGCATGCTGACTACTACGCCCAGCGCGCCTCGGCGGGACTGATCGTCAGCGAAGGCATTTTTGTCAGCTCCGAGGCAGTCGGCTGGGCCGACGTGCCCGGACTCTGGAGCGATGCGCAGGTGCGTGGCTGGCGTGTGGTGACCGACGCCGTGCACCGCGCGGGAGGCCGGATCGTTGCGCAGCTCTGGCATACCGGTTCGCTGGGGCACCCGGATTTCCACCCGGGCAAGGCACCGCTTTCGGCGTCAGCAGTCAACCCTGGGCAGCAGAGCGTGACGGCGACCGGCAAGAAGGACACCGTCGTCCCGCGGCCCATGGACAAGGACGACATCCGCCGCACGGTCGCCGATTTCGGCCGGGCAGCGCGCAACGCGATCGCGGCGGGCTTTGACGGCGTGCAGATCCAGGGCGGCTATCACTACCTGTTCAACCAGTTCCTCAACGCCCGCACCAACCTGCGCGCGGATGAGTACGGTGGCTCGATGGAGAACCGGGCCCGTTTCCTGTTCGAGGTCGTGGAAACGGTGGCCGAGGTCGCCGGGGCGCACCGGACCGGGATCAAGACGGGGCCGGCAACATCCGAAACAGGAGCGTTCGTCTCCACTGACGAGACGCTTGCCGCCTCCGAATACGTGATTGGCCGGCTTGACGAATTCGGGCTCTCCCATCTGCTGCTGATGGGAGCCATGACCGACGTGTCGACAACGCCGCTGGCCTTGCTGGCCGGAGACGGAATGTTCCGCCATTTCCGCAACCTTTATCGCGGCAACATCATCGCCAATGTCGATATCGACCGTGAACGGGGCAACGAGCTGATCGGGGCCGGACTGGTCGACATGGTCGCCTTCGGCCGCCCGTTCATTGCCAATCCGGATCTGCCGAAGCGCTTCGCCGCCGACGCGCCGCTTGCCGGCATCGACTGGACGAAGGTCTACGGACCGACGGCCGAGGGCTATGTCGACTATCCCGCCATCCAGGCCGTGCGGGCATGACGCGCCACCACGCCCATACAGCACCTCAGGAGAACCAGCATGACCACCGCCGAAGCCGCCAACAAGGCCCTCGTGCTCGAGGCATTCGACACGCTCTTCAACAAACGCGACTACGCTGCCGCCGAGCGATTCTGGTCGCCCGGCTATATCCAGCACAGCGCGCATATCGAACCGGGCCGTGACGGCCTGTTCAACCTCATCAAGGCCGTGCCGCCGAGCTTGCGCTACGAGCCGGGCGTGATCGTTGCGGATGGCGACTACGTGATCATCCACGGCCGCTTTTCCGGCCACGGGCGTCCTGCCGCATGGATCGCCGCGGACATTCTGCGCATTGAGGACGGTGTGCTCGCCGAGCATTGGGACGTGCTGCAAGACGAGGCTACGGAAGCCGAATCGAAGAGTGGCCTGCCCATGTTCGGCGACAGTTTCGCGCGCTGAGTCCAACCGTCATCGCCCAAGGAGGCATCATGAAACTCACAGGTAACACCGTATTCATCACCGGCGGCGGCTCTGGCATCGGCCGCGGTCTCGCTGAAGCACTCCACAAGCTCGGCAACCAGGTCATTATCTCGGGCCGGCGCCCGGAGCGTCTGCAGGCGACCATCGACGCTAACCCCGGCATGCACGCGGTATCGCTCGATATTGCCGATCCAACGGATATCAAGAAGGTCGCTGAACAGCTGATCGCCGACCATTCCAGCTTGAACGTGCTGATCAACAACGCCGGCATCATGCTGCTCGATGATGCTGCCGGCCCGGTCGATGATGACTTGCTGAGCTCAACCGTCGCAACGAACCTGCTCGGGACGATTCGGATGACCTCGGCGTTGATCGAGCATCTGAAGACGAAAGACGGTGCCGTCGTGGCCAACGTCAGCTCGGTGCTCGGCTTCGTACCCATGGCGACTTCAGCGGTGTACAGCGCGACCAAGGCGGCCTTGCATTCGTACACGCTTTCGCAGCGCTATCTGCTTCGCGGCAGCAAGGTCTCGGTCATCGAGATCGCGCCGCCCTGGGTCCGCACGGAGTTACTGAACAGCACCGAGGAACCGCGCGCGATGCCGCTCGACGCATTCATCGCCGGCACGATCGAACAACTGGGTGCCGACGCCAACGAAATACTGGTCGGTCCCGCGGTGGCCATGCGTGCCAATCCAGGGCCGAACGAGCATGCGTGGGTCAACGAGTTCAATGACACGCTGGCCGCAGGCTGATTACCGGGTTACCTGGCGGCAGCCGGGCAATTCCCTAACAAGCCAACGTGCATGCATGCGTGCGGCATGGACAGACTCCGATCCATCGATGCCTTCATCGGAACGGCTGGATTTCGCTAACTCAGTGAGGTGGGCAGGCAACGGGGAGCCTCGTTAGCTGCCTCGCTTGTGCGAAGGGGAGCACGCTGACATCCCTGTTGGAGCAGGTCGTGGCCGGGAGCAGGCTCTGCGTGCCTGTAAAGTTGAACCACGGCCCCTTGTGGTCACATGCGAGGAGTATCCGGATTGGCCTGCCAAGCCCCGCTTTAACGGTGGAATAGGAATCATGGCGATTAATTGCATTCTTGTTGCCAGAGGATACTCGCCGGGAAGTGTGCGCTTGGTGCTTGCCGACCAACCGCATGCACTGCAGGCCAGCATGCGAATGTACGACCGGCGCTGGCGCCGGCCGGAAGACTCACCGCCCCTCAAGTGGGCGGTACCTGGCACGTTCTCCCTATAGCGTCGGCGGCGTGAATTTCTGCATCCCGGCGGCGTCAGGACTCAGCATGGCCTCCAGCGCCCGCGCCCGGAATTCGCGCGGCGCGAGGCCGGTGTGCTTGCGGAAGAAGCGGCCAAAATACGCCTCGTCGGCAAAACCCAGCGTGTGGCCCAGCTGCTTGATGCTGTTGCGGGTGTAGACCAGGTCGCGCTGCGCTTCATGGATCAGCCGTGCATTGATCACGTCCAGGCTCGACATGCCAAGGACTTCGCGGCACAGGCGGGTGAGCTGGCCAGGCGTGATGCCCAGTTGCGACGCATAGGCCTGCATCGGCAGATGCTGCCTGAAATGCTCATCGACCAGAGCGCGGAATTTTTCGATCTTGGCCGCCTTGCGCGAGTTCGCGCTCATGGGCGCGGATTGCTCGATGTGCCGCAGGCGGGCAATCTGCACCAGCAACGCGGTCAGCAACGACACGCCGGCGGCCACCCGGCCGATAGCCTGGCCGCGCGACTCGCGCTCCAACGCCAGGAACAGCGGCATCAGGGACTCCAGCTCGCGCTCCATCCCGGCCAACGAAATCACCGCCGGCGTGCGGATGGTCTGCAGCAGCTCTGGCATGACCACGGTCGCCATCGACTCCAGCAGACGCTGCGCAGCGGTCACCACCGGGCCATCCACATCGGTAGAAAACCGAAAACCATGCACGGTTTGTGCTGGAATCAGCAGCACGCAGGGCGCTTGCGCCTGTACCCGCCCCTGCTCGAGCAGCACCTCGGCCGAGCCGTTGCGCAAACACAGGATCTGCAGGAACGCGTCGTGCGTATGCGGGCGAATGTCCCAGTTGTATGGGCGTGAGCGCTGCGGGATCCACTCGAAATCGAACGTGACCTGCCAGCCAGGAAGAGCCTGGTCACCGTAGAGCGAATAATTCGGGATAACCCTAGCCATGGCGTAAGCCCTTTGCGCATTTGCACGAATTGTCCGGCTCTTGGCTGGAATCGTCAATCTTGCGGCACGGTCGCCGGCCAACAATTCCGCTCACTGACTAGAGGAGACAACATGACATCCCGTAACACAGCCAGCGCGCACTGGCTTGGCCTCGAAGGCCGGGTCTGCGTGGTCAGCGGTGGCGCCAGCGGCATTGGCGAGGCCATCGCCCACGGCCTGGCGCAGGCCGGCGCCCGCGTCGCGGTGCTGGATCTCGATGCGGACCGCGGCGATGCCGTGGCGCGCGATCTGCGCGCACTGGGTGCCACCGCGCTTTTCGCGCGCTGCGATATGACGAGCGAAACCAGCGTGCGCGCCGCCGCCGCGAACGTACAGGCGGAACTCGGCCCCTGCCATGCGCTGATCAATAACGCCGGCGTACTGCGCTCCGGGAATCTGGCGGACGTGAGTCTCGACGACTGGAACCAGGTGCTGTCCGTCAACCTGACCGGCTATCTGCTGTGCGCGCGCGCATTTTCCCAAGCCATGCGCGAGGCCGCATGCGGCAGCATCGTGAACGTGGCATCGATCTCAGGCCGGTTTCCCCAGACAGGCAGCGGCGCTTATAGCGCCAGCAAGGCGGGCGTGCTGCTGCTGTCGCGTCAGATGGCGGCCGAATGGGGGCCGCATGGCATTCGCAGCAACGCGATTTGTCCCGGCATGATCCGCACCGCGCTATCGGCCGCGTTCTACCAGGCGCCGGGCTTCGAAGCCAGCCGCGCGGCCGTCACCGCCAGCCGGCGCATCGGCGAGCCGCAGGATATCGCCGATGTGGCCGCGTTCCTGGCGAGCCCGCGCTCTGCCTATGTCAATGGCGCCGAGCTCTCCGTGGATGGCGGCATGTCCAGCATGCTGATGGACATGGTCCCGCGTCCCGGCTTCAACCAGACAGCCCAGGCCTGAAGCCCGGCACAGGAGAATCCCATGTCCCATCGTACTGAATATGACCTGATCGTCATCGGTTCCGGCGCCGCCGGACTGGCCACCGCCATCACCGCGAAAAAGCGCGGTCTCGATGTGGTAGTGCTGGAAAAGGAAGCCGTGTTCGGCGGCACCACCGCGCTGTCCGGTGGCGTGCTGTGGATTCCGATGAGCCCGCATGGCCGCCGGCAGAATCCGGCCGACACGCTTGACGCCGTGCGTACCTACATGATGCAGGAGACCGGCTCGTTCTACGAAGAGGCCGCCGTCCAGGCGTTCCTCGAGAACGGCCCGGAGATGGTGGCGTTCTTCGAGCGCGAGACGGAGATGAAATTCGTCCCCACGCTCTATCCCGACTATCATCCCGATGCGCCAGGTGGCGTGGACGTGGGCCGCTCGATCCTGGCCGCCCCGTATGACATACGCGGCCTGGGAAAGGACATGCAACGCCTCAAGCCGCCGCTCAAGACCATCACCTTCATCGGCATGATGTTCAACTCGTCGAATGCCGACCTCAAGCACTTCTTCCGCGCCACCAGATCGCTGACCTCGTTCTTCTATGTGGCCAGGCGGCTGGCGACCCACATGAAGGAACTCATGCTCTACCGCCGCGGCATCAACGTGACCAGCGGCAATGCGCTGGCGGCGCGGCTGGCGAAGTCTGCGCTGGACCTGGGCGTGCCCATCCTGACCGGCACAGCGGCGAAAGAGATCCTGATGGCAGGCGGCAAGGCCGTCGGCGTGCGTGCCGAGGGCGAAGGCGGCGAGCTGCGCCTGCGCGCGCGGCATGGCGTGGTGCTGGCCTGCGGCGGTTTCCCGCATGACGTGCAGCGCATCGCCATGGCTTACCCGCATGTTGCGCGCGGGGGCGAGCATCTTTCGCCCACACCGGCCGGCAACACGGGCGACGGCGTGGCCATGGCGGAGGCCGCCGGCGGCAGCGCCGACATCCGCTACCGCGACAGCGCCGCGTGGATGCCGGTTTCGCGCGTGCCATACGGCAACGGCGAGTTCGGCGTGTTCCCGCATCTGCTGGACCGCTACAAGCCCGGCATCATTGGCGTACTGCGCAACGGCAGGCGCTTCACCAACGAGTCCAACTCCTACCACGACGTAGGCGCGGCCATGATCCGCGCCTGCGAAGGACAGCAGGAGACGGCCATGTGGCTGGTCTGCGACAAGGCCGCCCTGGCCAAGTACGGCCTTGGCTTCGTCAAGCCGGCGCCGATGCCCTTTGGCAGGCTCCTGCGCAACGGCTACCTGATCGAAGGCCGCACGCTGGCGGACCTGGCCCGGCAGGCCGGCATCGAACCAGCAGGCCTGGAAGAGACCGTGCGCGAGTACAACGTGGGCGCGGCGCGGGGAGAAGACCCGGCCTTCGGGCGCGGCCGCAGCGCGTTCAACCGCTACCTTGCCGATCCCGAGAACAAGCCCAACCCCTGCGTGGCGCCGCTCGGGAAAGGTCCCTTCTACGCTGTCAAGGTGGTGGTGGGTGACCTCGGCACCTTCGACGGCATCCGGACCAGCGTGGCCGGGGAAGTCCTCAAGCGCGACGGCACCCCGATCGCCGGGCTGTACGCGGTGGGCAACGACCGCGCCAGCATCATGGGCGGCAACTATCCCGGCGCAGGCATCACCCACGGGCCGAACATGACCTTCGGGTTCATCACGGGCAACCATATCGCCAATCTCGCCGACCAGGCCGGAGCAAGGGCATAACCATGAGCATGAACATGAGCGTGAACATGAGCTACCTGGACAAGCCGCTGATCGACCACCGCACCTACACCATCGCGCTGCGCAGGATGCCGGAGTTCCTGGAGGTCTTCGACCGCCTGGCAATGCCCATCCTGCTGGAGACGCTGGGCAGCCCGGTGGGCTTCTATGTGAGTCATGTCGGCCCGCTGAACCAGTTCGTGCACCTGTGGGCCTACCAGGACCTGGCCGACTACGAGCGCCGCTGCAAGGCACGCGACACGCACCCGGACTTCCCGGCATACCTGTCGGCGTCCGGGCATCTGATCACCGCGCAGGAAACCCGCCTCGTGCGGGCGGTGGACATGCCCAGCCTGGGCCGTTTCACGTCCACCGCCCAACCCTGACGGGCAGCCCTCAGGCTTGCATGCCGGCCGTGAAATGCCACGCCGGCATGACCGCCACCTCGGCGGCCACGCGCGGCACGAAGTCCATCTGGTCCAGCACGTCGCGCTGCAGGTCGATGCCGGGCGCGATTTCAAACAGCTCCACCCCTTGCGGCGTCAGGCGGAAGCTGGCGCGCTCGGTCAGGTACAGCACCTCCTGCCCGCGCACCAGCCCCTGGGGGCCGCTGTAGGTGATCTGTTCCACCTGCGCCACCAGCTTCTTCACCCTGCCCTGCTCCAGCACGCGCATCCTGCCATCGCCGGTGGCCAGCTTGACGCCTTTGGCGGCCAGCGTGCCGCAGAACACCACCTTGCGCGCATTCTGGGCGATATCGATAAAGCCGCCGGGGCCTACCGTCAGGCCGCCCAGGCGCGACACGTTCACGTTGCCCTGCCGGTCCAGTTCGCCGAAACCAAGGAAGGCGATGTCCAGCCCGCCGCCCGCGTAGAAATCGAACTGCGTGGCCGCGTCCAGCATGGCGCTGGCGTTGCGCGCGTAGCCGAACAGCACGCCATCCATCAAGGTGCCGCCGTAGGTGCCATGCTCGATGGTCTGGTAGACGCGGTGCTGCTCGTTGCGCGCGGCGATCAGCTTGGCCACGGCGTCGGGTACGCCCACGCCATAGTTGACCACCGGGCGGACCTTGCCCGTATTGAACAGTTCCACCGCGGCGCGGCGGGCGACGGCCTGGCGCTCGCTGAAGGCCTCGTGCGCGGCGGCGCGTTCGGCCGCATGGTCCTCGGCCTCGCTGGCCACGCGGGCCGCGCCGGTCAGCTCCCCGCTGAAGGCCGCATCGAACGGAATGTGGTAGCTGGTGCGCTGTCCGGGATCGACCACCACGGCATCGACCCACGCGGCCGGAATGCGAACCTCGCGCGCCGTCAGGGCCCCTCTTGGCAACCGCTCTCCGACCTGCACGATCACCTTGCCGCCGCTGTTGCGCGCCGCGAGCGCCAGCGACTGCGCATCCAGATTGGCAGCCTCGTGCTCGAAGCTGATATTGCCGTCCTCGTCGGCCGCGCTCGCCCGCACCAGCGCGACGTGGATCGGGAATGGCTTGTAGCGCAGGTATTCCCGCCCGTCCATCCGCACCACTTCGCTCAATTCCTCCTTCGCGCTGCGGTTCATCCTGCCCCCGCCCTGGCGCGGGTCGCAGACCGTGCCCAGGCCCACATGCGTGAACAGGCCGGGCCGCCCCGCCCCGATCTCGCGCATCAACTGGCTGGACACGCCGCCGGGCAGGATATAGGCCTCGATCTTTTCCTCCTCGGCCAGCCGCTGCATCGATGGCGACCATACCCAGTGCCCGCCGATCACGCGCCGGACCAGGCCTTCGTGCGCGAAGCAGTTCATGCCCTTGGTCTTCTTGTCGCCGATACCCAGGGCGTGGATCACGGTCAGGTGGCGCGGATGCTCCGTTTCCTGAAAGCGTGCCTGCACGGCCTCGAACAGGCAGGTCGCCTCCATCAGGCCGCCGCCGCCGCCCATCAACCCGACCGTGTCGCCGTCGCGGATCAGCCCGGCGGCCTGCGCCGCCGTCATGAATTTGCTGCTGCTCATGACGGGCTCCTCAGCGGTTCACGTCGAACAGCACCGCGCCCTTTCTCAGCACGCTCCTGGCGATCACGGTGCGGTGGATCTCGCTGGTGCCGTCAAAGATGCGGTAGATGCGGGCATCGCGGTAGTAGCGCTCGATCGGCAGCTCCTTGCAAAAGCCCATGCCGCCAAACACCTGCACGGCGCGATCCACCACGCGGCCCAGGGTTTCTGCGGCATGCACCTTGACCATGGCGATCTGCTCGCGCGCATCCAGCCCGGAATCGAGCATCCAGGCGGTGTGCAGGACCATCCAGCGCGCGGCATTGATCTCGATCACGCTGTCGGCCAGCATCTGCTGGACCATCTGGAACTCACCGATCGCCTTGCCGAACTGCTGGCGCTGGCCGGCATAGTCCACCATCAGCTCCAGCACATGGCTGGCCTTGCCGACGGCGCGCGCGCCGACCTGCGCCAGCCGGACCACATTGAGCGCGCCCATGGCCAGCTTGAAGCCCTGGCCCTCTTCGCCAAGCAGCGCCGCCGGCTCAAGCGGCACGTTGTCGAAGAACAGCTCCACATGCGGCGTGCCGCGCAGGCCCATCATCTTCTGGTCCTTGCCCACGGAGAAACCGGGCAAGCCCTTGTCGACCATGAACATGGAGATTTCCTTGTCGCCGGTCCTGGCCGAGACCAGGAAGAAATCGCTCCAGTCGCCATCGCTGATGAAGTGCTTGGCGCCATTGAGCACCCAGCCACCCCCTTCCACCTTCTTGGCGTGGGTCTTGATGCCCTGCGCGTCCGATCCCGCTCCCGGCTCGGTGATGGCGATGGCGCAGGTGCGCTCGCCTCGCACCGAGGGCGTGAGCCAGCGCGCGATCTGTTCGCCCTTGCAGACGAGCAGCGGTTCATACACGTTGCCGAAGGCGCGGCGGATCAGGATATCGGTGGTGTGGCCGAACTGCTCTTCGCACAGCATGCGATCGACGGCAGACAGTCCGCCGCCGCCCAGCTCGGGGGCGATATTGAGCGCATACAGGCCCAGGGATTTCGATTTCTCGTGGACGGCGCGCGCCTTGGCCGGGTCCAGAAA
The DNA here is from genome assembly GCF_057798855.1 of Cupriavidus sp. 96C5-1. Classification (NCBI taxonomy): domain Bacteria; kingdom Pseudomonadati; phylum Pseudomonadota; class Betaproteobacteria; order Burkholderiales; family Burkholderiaceae; genus Cupriavidus; species Cupriavidus sp. 96C5-1. The sequence goes on from NZ_JBYOJU010000027.1 coordinate 104,239, forward strand.
GCCGTTCTCCTCGATCTCGGCTTCCAGCGGCCTGAGTTCCTCGGCGATGAAACGACGCACGGTGTCGATCATCATCTTCTGTTCTTCGTTCAGGGAAAAATCCATGGTCTCTCTCCATCATTCCAGTTGTCGTTTTGGCCGCGACGGGGCGTCGCCCCATGCGTGGGGTTGCGGCGGTGCGTCAAGCGCCCAGCTCGAGCACCGCGCGGCTGGCGGCGAGTGCCTGGCGCGCCCAATCGGGCTGGCCAACTTGCGGCAGGCGGGTCTCGTTCGGCACTTCCACGCTCACCGGCAAATCGGCCGGCAAGGCTGCGAACAGGCCCCTGAGGTCAATGCCGCCCTCGCCGGGCAGCAGGCGCTCGCAACGGGCGGTGTGGATCATCTCCTCCACCGTGAACGCGCGGCCGAGCTGCGCGCTGGTCGGCGCGTCGCAGATCTGCGCGTAGTGCAACAGTTCGCGCGGCAGCGCGCGCAGATCGTCGAAGCTGGTGCCCGAGCGCGCCACATGGAGCGCATCCACCAAGATCCCCGCATTGGCCGGGCGCCCGGCGGCATCGACGATGCCCAACGCGGCGCGCGCATCGGGCACGGTGGTCCAGGGCATGAACTCCAGGTCGGCGGTCATGCCATAGGGCAGCATCAGCTCGCACAGGCGCGCATAGCTGTCCGCCAGACGCGCGGTGTCGGCGTCGTCCCCGGCCACCAGTACTGCCTTCGCCTTCAGCGCCGCGCCGGCGTCCAGCAGCGGCAGGCTGGCGCGCGGATCGAAGCCCTCGCCGATGCGGATGATCTCCAGGTCGAACACGCCGACGCCGGTGTCCCGCTGCGCCGCCAGCGTTTCGCGCAGTATGTCGGGCCGCCCGATCAGGGCTTGCTGGGGCGCGCCCGGGGCATTGGGCGCCAGCCGCAGGCCGACGAAGCGGTAGCCTGACTCGGCCGCGAGCTGGATTGCCTGCGGGGGCGTGAGCGTGTTCGAAGTGAGATAAGCAAGCGAATAGCTATGGGACATGGTCGTTCTCCTGGCACTCAGTCCAGTGGTGAAACCGTGGATTGGGGGTTCTGCATGGGTTCCGTGGGTGTTCAGACAGATCAGGCGGGCCAGCCTATTGGCTACTGCCGGCCTCGAGGCGCACGCTTTTCGCACTGACCGCGGCCTCGTGCACGGCCAGCGTGGCCTGCAGCGTGCGCAGGCCGTCGAGCGCGCTGCAGAGCGGCGCTTCGCTGCCCTCGATCACGGCCTTGAAGTGCTGCAGCTGCTGGCTATACGGATCGGCCTGGTGCACGGTGGTCTGCTCCAGCGTCAGCTCGGCATGCCAGCTGCGCTCGCCACGGTAGTTCCATAACTGCAGGTCGGGCAGCGAAAGCGAGCCGTGCGTGCCCGCGATGAAGTGCGACTGCACCTGCTGGCGCGGATATGCCTCCTGTTCGCCGGAGCAGAAATCCCAGCACCAGGGCGACGCCGCCGCGTCCGACAGCAGCACCGTACCCATCGCTCCGCTGGCAAAGCGCAGCACGGCGGCGCTGGTGTCCTCCACGGCAAACCCGCGCACGGCATTGCTGCTGGCGGCCTGCACCGACTCGATCTCGCCCATGAGGAAACGCAGCAGGTCGATGTCGTGAATCAGGTTGATCAGGATTGGCCCGCCGCCCGCCTGCCGCCGCCAGGCCGCTTCGAAATACGCGTCGGGCTTGAGAAATGTCGCCATGGCGCTGGCCGTCACCAGCCGGCCGAGCCGCCCGGACTGGAGGATCTCGCGGGCGCGGCGGCTGATGGGGTTGTGCCGGCGATGGTGGCCGACCAGCACCGGCACGCCAGTGCGCGCCTGGGCGTCGACCAGCCTCTGCGCCTCGGCAACGGTGTCGGCCACCGGCTTCTCGACCAGGGCGGCAACGCCGTGCTCCAGGCAGTCCGCGGCCACCGCGACATGGGTCCCGTTGGGCGTGGCGACCACGGCGCCGCGCGGCTTGACGCCCTCGAGCATGCCGAGGTGGTCCGCATACCAGGGCACGCCCAGGCTCTGCGCCAATGCGCGGCCTGCGTCGGTCGGGTCGGCGATGGCCGCCAGCCGCAGGGTACCGCTGCGCCCGATGCGGTCGATGTGGGTGCGGCCGATTGCGCCGGCGCCAATCAGTGCGATGGGGGTCTTGTTCATGGGCTATCTGCGCTCGTGGTTCGTCTCGTTGTTCGTCGTCGGCCCCGTCGTTTGCTAAACGGCAGTCCAAACAGAATAAAATTCAATAGTTGAATGCTATTCCTTTTTTGACTAGTATTCCAACAAATTCGAAGACGCTACAGATTCTCGCTGCACAGAACGCATGCCAACCCTAGGGAAAACCTGATCCGGTCGTGCATGAATTGTCCTGTTCCAGGCCGGAATCGTGGGCGCGCCGGACCGCCCGGCAAAACACAATCCAGCAAACCCCGAGCCGGGCTCAACCGCTCGGGGACAGAACAACCAGGAGACAAGCATGCAACTGCCATTGGCACGTACCCAGGGCGCCGCACGCGCCGCCGCGCCCCACATCCATGCCGGTTTTAGCCGGGAGTTGGCCCTCGCAATCCACGCAGCGGCCTGAGCCATGGAACCCACTTTCGATCAAGACAAGCGAACCCAGGCGGACGAGACCCGACCGGTGGCGATCGTCACCGGCGCGGCCGACGGCATCGGCTGGTCAACGGCGCAGCGGCTGGCGGCGGATGGCTGGCGCATCGTGCTGCTGGATCTGCGCGCCGACGCCGTGGCCGGCCGGGCGGCCGAACTCGGCGCGGCCCACCTGGGGCTGGCCTGCGATGTGACGCAAGAGTCCAGCGTGGATGGCGCCATCGGCGCGGCGGTGGCTCGGATGGGCCGGATCGACGCGCTCGTCAACAACGCCGGGATCGGCGACCAGGCCCGGCCCACCCTGGAGCAGACACTCGATGCGTTCGAGCGCGTACTGGCCGTGCATGTGCGGGGCTGCTTCCTGATGAGCCAGGCCGTGCTGCGGACGATGCGCGAGCAGGCGCGCGACCCGCGCGGCAACCGCGGCGCCATTGTCAACCTGGGCTCGATCGCCAGCCTGGGCGGCATCCCCGGCCGTAATGCCTACTGCGCGGCCAAGGCCGGCGTGCTGGGCATGACGCGCGCCCTGGCCAGCGAGTGGGCGCGCGAGGGCATCCGCGTCAATGCCGTGGCGCCGGGCTATGTGCGCACCGAACTGGTGGCCGGACTGGCACGCCAGGGCGCGATCGACGGCCAGGCAATCGCGCACCGCACGCCGATGGGCCGCATGGCCGAACCCACCGAGATCGCCGAGGCCATCGCCTTCCTGGCGTCGCCCGCCGCCAGCTACATCACCGGGATCGTGCTGCCCGTGGATGGTGGCTGGACCGCGTTCGGCGCGCCGGACAACGCCTTGCCGGCTCTCTGAGCCCAGGAGGAAACGAAAGATGCTGACAATCAACCTATTCAATGGCCTGGTCTACGGGGCGTTGCTGGTCGTGATGTGCTCGGGACTGGCGCTCATCTACGGCCTGCGCCGCGTGGTGAACTTCGCGCACGGCTCGCTCTATATGCTGGGGGCCTACCTGGGCTATTCGATCGCCCTGCAGACCAACTTCTGGGTGGCCCTGTTAGCCGTGCCTCTCGTGATGGCGGTGCTGGGCGTGCTGCTGGACCGCTACGGCTTCCGGCTCCTGCAGGACCGCGACCCGCTCTCCGTCGTGCTGGTCACCTTTGGCCTGCTGCTGGTGATCGAGGATTTCGTGCAGACCGTGTGGGGCAAGAGCAATCTGTCCGTGCCCGCCCCGGCCGCGTTGAGCGCGTCGGTCGACCTGTTTGGGACGCCGGTGCCCGCTTACCGCCTCGCGGTGATCGGCGCTGGCCTGCTGGTCGCGCTGGGCCTGAGCCTGTGGCTGCGCTATTCCCGCGCCGGCCTGTTCGTGCGCGCCGCCAGCACCGACCCCACCACCACCGCCATGCAGGGCGTCAACACCGATTTGCTGAGCGCCGGCGTGGTCGGGCTCGGCACCGCCCTGGCCGGGCTGGCCGGCGTGGTGGCCGCGCCGTTCCTGTCACTGTCGCCATCGATGAGCAGCGACGTGATCATCGACTCGTTCGTGGTCGTGGTCGTCGGCGGGCTCGGATCGCTTGCCGGTGCGTTCGTGGCGGCGATGGTACTGGGCATGATCCAGGCGCTGGGCGCGGTCTACCTGCCCGATACGGCAATGCTGCTGCCGTTCCTGCTGATGGTTGCCGTGCTGATCTGGAAGCCGGCCGGCTTCGCCGGCAGCCGAACCTGAGGAGATAACACCATGTCCACTAGAAACATGAGTCTTGGCGCTGTGGCAGCGCTCGCGGCAGGGGCGGCCGTCGCGGCCCTGGTCAGCTCGGGCACGATCCTGTCCCTGCTGACGCAAGCCGTCATCTACGCGGTATTTGCCAGCGGCGTGGGCCTGCTGCTGAAGCAAAACGGCATGGCCAGTTTCGGCCATGCCCTGTACTTCGGCTTCAGCGGCTACGCCCTGGGCCTGCTCCTGCAACTCCAGGTGATGCCGGCGGAGGCCGCCATCGTGGCCACCCTGGCCGGCATGGCCTTGATGGCGTTCGTCATGGGCCTGGTGATCGTGCGCGTGCCGGGCGTGGCCTTCGGCATGCTGACGCTGGCTATCGGGCAGATGTTCTTCCTGATGGCCTCGCGCTCGCGCGGCCTCACCGGCGGCGCCGACGGCATGAACATCGAATGGCCGGCCACGCTGTTCGGCGTGCCGCAGTCGCAATTGCTCCGGCCGGCCACCATGTTCCTGGTGTGCTGGGTCACCCTGGTGGTGGTCATGCTGCTGCTCGCGCTGATGCTGCGCGGCCGCTTCGGCAGCATCACCGAGGCCGTGCGCGACAACGAGGAGCGTGCCCGCTTCATCGGCATCAACACCCTGATACCACGCGCCGGCCTCTATGCGCTGTCGGCCACCGTGACCGGCCTGGCCGGCGTGCTGTCGGCGCTGAACACCGGCTTCGTCTCGCCCGAGAACCTGCATTGGAGCCTGTCGGGCGTGGCGCTGATGATGGCAGTGGTGGGCGGCTACAAGGCCCTGTGGGGGCCGGCGCTGGGTGCCATCGTGTACTTCCTGGCCAAGGACATCCTGGGCGCCTACGCCAACCACTGGATGGCCATTTTCGGCATCGCACTGATCACCGTGATCGTGTTCTCGCCCGCCGGCATCGCGGGCGCCCTCAAGGGACTGTCCATGCGCAACAAGCGCATCGGCGCCAAGCCGGCCCGTGCCGCCGTTCGCACCAGCTGAGAGGAGACTTCGATGAACGATTTCGTATTGCAGGCGGAAGACGTGGCCATCCACTATGGCGGCGTCAAGGCGGTGGACGGCGTGTCCCTCACGCTTCGCCGCGGCCAGATCCGCGGCCTGATCGGCCCCAACGGCGCCGGCAAGTCCACGGTGATCGACGCCATCACCGGGCGCCGCCGCCTCACGCGCGGCAAGGTGTACCTCAACGGGCAGGACGTGACCGCGCTCGGCCCGACCCAGCGCCGCATGACCGGTTTGTCGCGCAGCTTCCAGCGCACCAGCATCTTTGGCCAGATGCCGGTGCGCAGGCAGGTGGAGCTGGCCTCGCACAAGATGGGCGTGGCGGATTCCGGCGCCGACGCCGACGCCGTGCTCAGGGAGCTCGACCTGCTGCCGCTGGCAGCCGTCACGGCGGAAGACCTGGGCTATGGCGAGCAGCGCCGGCTGGACCTGGCGCTGGCGCTGGTTGGCCGCCCCAGCGTGCTGCTGCTGGACGAGCCCATGGCGGGCCTGTCGGTCAAGGAATCGCTGGACCTGGCCAAGCACCTCAAGGCGCTGACCACGCGCTGGGAAGTCTCGGTGCTGCTGGTCGAGCACGACATGGACGTGGTGTTCGGCATCTCCGATGCCGTGACCGTGTTCGAACTGGGCCGCGTGATCGCCGACGGAGAACCGGCCGCCGTGCGCGCCAATCCGCGCGTGCGCGAAGCCTACCTCGGGAGTGCCGCATGACCGCCCTGCTCAACCTGGAAAACGTCAACGCCTTCTATGGTACGGCGCATATCCTGCACGACCTCAACCTCACCGTTGCCGCCGGCGAGCGTGTGGCGCTGGTCGGCCGCAACGGCGTGGGCAAGACCACGGTGGTCAACACCATCCTGGGGCTGGCCTCGCTGCGCGGCGGGCAGATCCACCTGGGCACGCACCGCCTGGCGCGGCCGCGCCCCTACGCGCCCGCCCAGCACGGCGTGGTGGTGGTGCCGCAGGGCCGGCGCATCGTGGCCAACCTGACCGTCGAGGAGAACCTGCACCTGGGCGCCGCCGCGGGCCGCAAAGGCCCATGGACGGTGCCGGAAATCTACCAGCTCTTTCCCATCCTGCAGGAGCGGGCGCACACGCCGGGCACAGCGCTCTCGGGCGGGCAGCAACAGATGCTGGCGGTCGGCCGCGCGCTGATGGCAAACCCCTCTCTGATCCTGCTCGACGAGCCCACCGAAGGCCTGGCGCCGGTCATCGTCGACCAGCTCGCCAGCATCTTCACCAGGGTCGCCGACCAGGGCACCGCGCTGCTGCTGATCGAGCAGAACATGAGCCTGGTGGTGCGCGTGGCGCAGCGGTACTGCGCCATGGCAAAGGGCGCGGTCGTGGCCGAAGGCGCGGTGGAAAACTCCAGGACCGGGCTGGAACGCCTCGAAGCCCACGTCATGGTCTGAGGCCGAAGCACGCCAAGGCAAGCCAAAGCCCGGGCCTCCATGTTCAACGGCCGCCGGACCGCTTCCGGCCCAGAAAATCAGGAGACAAAAGCATGTTCAAGATAAAACCCCTGCAGCGCACGCTGACCTCGCTTTCGGTCCTGGCCGTCCTAGCGGCGCTACCCCTGGCCGCCCTGGCCCAAGGCAAGGACCCGGTCAAGGTCGGCCTGGTCACGTCCAGGTCCGGCGTCTTCGCCCAGCAAGGCGAGGAAGTGCTGCGCGCGGTGCAGTTCGCGATCGATGAAGCCAACGCCGCCGGCGGCGTGGACGGCCGCAAGGTCGAGGTGCAGATCGCCGACGACGAAGGCACGCCGGACGCCGGGCGCCGCGTGGCGGAGAAGCTCGCGCGCGACGGCTACAACCTGCTGATCGGTGCGATTCCCTCTTCCATCTCCCTGGCGATCGCCCCCAACCTGGAGCGCTGGGACGCCGCCTACTTCAGCGTGGCCAGCAAGTCCGACAAGCTCACCGGCGATACCTGCAAGGCGCGCAGCTTCCGCACCAACCATTCGGACGCGATGGACATCGCCATGATCGGCCAATGGACCAGGGACCTCAAGGAGAAGTCCTTCGCTATCCTGGCCGCCGACTATGTGTGGGGCCGCGACTCGGGCGAATCCTTCAAGAAGGCCGCCGAGGCAGTGGGCAAGAGCGTGCCGCTGTCGCTCTACGTGCCGATGGGCACCAAGGATTTCTCGCCCTATATCGCCCAGCTCAAGGCCGCCAGCGTGGAGGCGATCTGGGTGGCTGAGGTAGGCCGCGATGCCATTGCCTTCGTCAAGCAGGCGCAGGAATTCGGGCTAATCCCGGCCAAGAAGCTGATCGGCCATGCGCTGATCCAGAACTTCATGATCCAGGCCTCCGGCGACGCGCTGAAGGACACCCTCGGCACCACCACCTACACGCCGGATATTGACACGCCGCGCAACAAGGCGTTCACCGCGGCATGGAAGACGAGGTTCAACCGCCTGCCCACCGACAACGAGGGCCAGGCCTACAACGGCGCGCAGGTGATCTTCGCGGGCGTGCGCAAGGCGGGCAGCACGAAACCCGCCGAGGTGAGCCGGGCCTTGCGCGGCGCGCAGATCGATACTGTTTATGGCAGCGTCACCATGCGGGCGCAGGACAACCAGCTCGTGCTGCCCAACTTCGTGGCACGCGCCAAGACCATGGATGGCGTGCTGCGCCCCGTGATCGAGAAGCGCTTCGAGCCGTCGCTGACCCCTGCCGCATCGCCGCTTTGCAAGATGTGAGATCCCGCCCTGGCCTTGGAGAATCATCGATGAAGCGTGTACTGATCACCGGGGGCAGCGGCTTCCTCGGCGCCTGGATCATCCGCCGCCTGACAGCCCGCGGCACGGACGTGCGGGTATTCGACATCCATGCCAACCGCGGCACGGTGGCGGACATCGCGGGGCCCGTTGCGCACGGGCTGGAATGGCAGGTTGGCGATATCCGCGATGCTAACGCCGTGCGCCTGGCCATGCAGGGCTGTGACGGCGTGATCCACCTGGCCGGCGTGCTCACGCCCGATTGCAGCGCCGACCCGGTGCGCGGCGCGCAAATCAACCTGATGGGTTCGCTCAACGTCTTCGAGGGCGCGCACGCGCATGGCATCGGCCAGGTGGTCTATGCGAGCTCGGCGGGTGTCTATGGTCCGCATGACGCGCGGCATCCGCAGCCCGCCACCCACTACGGCGCCTTCAAGCTCGCGGTGGAGGGCGCGGCGCGCGCCTACTGGCACGAACGCCATATTGCCAGCATCGGGTTTCGGCCCTTCGTCGTATACGGGCCCGGGCGGGAAACCGGCGTCAGTGCCGGCCCCAGTATCGCCTGCCGCGCGGCCGCGCGCGGCGAGGCATGCACCATCGGCTATACCGGTGCCTCCGGCCTGATCTACGTGGACGATGTGGCGCAGGCGTTCGAGCAGGCCCTGCTCATACCGGCGCAGGGCGCCAGCGTGTACAACCTGGTGGGCCAAACGACCACGATGGACGAAGTCATGGCCGAGATCCGGCGCCAGATACCCGGCGCACAACTGAAGGCAGAAGGGCCGCCGCTCACCATCGCGCCCGGCATCACCGAGGACGGGCTGGATGCGCTGCTGCCGGTGCGCCTGCGAACGGGCTTGGCGCAAGGCATTGCGGCCACGCTCGACCACTACCGGAAGCAAGACCGTCCCGACCATCCATCAACCTGACACAGGACGACGCGATCCACATCATGAACACTGCATCTCCGAGACATGCCCTCGTCACCGGCGCTACCGGCGGCATCGGCCGTGCCATCTGCTTTGCGCTGATCGAGCAGGCCCGCCGCGATGGCGCGCCCATTCACCTCAGCGCCGCCGCCTCGCGGCCCGGCGAGCGCCTGGAGCGCCTGGTGGAGGAAATACGTGCCGCCGGCGCCGCGGCCAGCGGCGTCTCCGGCGACATCACCGATCCCGCGCAATGTGCGTCCCTGGTGGCCCAGGCACATGCCCGGGGCGGCGACCTGACGGCCCTGGTGTGCAACGCGGGGGCGTCCGGGCCTGGGCGCCTGGCCGACCTGCCGGTAGCGCAGTGGGACCTCACCTTTAACCTCAACACCCGTTCGGCCTGGCTGCTGGCCCAGGCGGCGCGCGAGCAGCTGGCGCGCACGCGCGGCAGCATCACGGCGGTGGCGTCGATGTCGGGGCAAACCCCGCACCCGGGCTATGGCGCCTATTCGGCAGCCAAGGCGGCGCTCATCATGCTGTGCCGCCACCTTGCGCAGGAATGGGCGGCCGATGGCATTCGCGTCAATACCGTCTGCCCTGGCATGGTTCGCACCCCGTTGACCGAAGCGGTGTACCAGGACGACGCCACGCTCCGGCAACGCGAGGCGCTGGTACCACTGGGCCGCGTCGGCAGGCCGGAGGACGTCGGCGCCGCAGTGGCCTACCTGGCGAGTGCTGGCGCATCCTACGTGACGGGACACAACCTCGTGGTGGACGGCGGCATCTCGGATCACATGCTATCGATGATTCCGGGCCGGCCGGGAAAGCCAGCCGTGATGGAAGCGCTTTGAGCCAGCCATGGCGGGGACCGGGTTATCCCGGCACCTGAGAACGGGCGGCGCGATGGAAACCGCGTCGCCAGTCAGGCCGCGTAGATAGGCTTGAGACCGTGGCCGTCGGGCTTCGACGCCCGTTTGCTGAAGAAGGCCGATGCACCGCTGGCAGCCGCCAGCTGCGCCGCCATGGAGAGCAGGTCAGGCCCCAGCGACAGCATGCGCGCCTCGGCAAAGCGCACGGTCGGGCCGGCAATGGTGACGACGCCCAGCGGCGCCTGGCCAGCCAGCTGCACCGGCGCGGCCATGGCGTTCAGCCCCGCGGTGAAGGTCTCCCGTGTCACCGAAAAGCCGCGCTCGCGCGCGGCGTGTACGGCTTCCAGCATCGCCTGCATCGAATCCGGCGCGCCGGGACCGTAGTCCGCGGGCATACCCAGCCCTTGCTGCGCGACCAGCGCCAGGGCCGCGTCGTCGCTCATGGTCGACAGCCAGGCCAGCCCGGAGGCGGAGCAGCTCAGGCGGGCGTCCTCGCCCATGTCAGGATCGTAGCGCAGGCCCTGGCGGGCACCTTGCGCGCGCGCCACCCAGGTGAGCCGGTTGCCATCGATCACGCTCAGGCGCACCAGTTCGCCCGAGATCTCTGCCAGGCGATCCAGCAGGGGCTGGGCGATGTCCACGATCCCGGTCTTGCTCAGGTAAGTCAGCCCCATCGACACGAGCTTGGTGGTCAGCATGTACTCGCCCTTGTCCCGCGTCTGGCGCACGTAGTCGCAGCGCATCAGATCGCTCAGCAACCGGTGCGCCCCGCTCCGCGGAATCTCGAGCTGGTCGGCGATGGTCGCCAGTTCCAGTCCCTCGCTATGCCGGGCCAGCAGTTCCAGAATGCCCAAAGTGCGTTCGAGAACACCATTCATGTCAAAAAAGCTCCAGTGATGAGGATGTCGGAGCTAAAGCATGCGCGATCTTTGAACCATAGTCAAAAAAGCAATGAAATTCTATTGTTGAATTTCATTCCAATCCATGCCTAGACCCTGGACCATGGTGCCCATCCTTATTTGAGCGGCGACACCGCCGTCGGCATCGCGATGGTGGAGCTCATCTGTGGGGTAAGCCACGCCGGGCCGCCCTTGGGCGGCCAGATGCCCTGGGCCACGGCATCGGCCCGGACCTTGCTGCGGGCATCGAGCGTGGGGTAAGCCCAGATGTTGGTGAATCTCAACGGACCGTCGATGGCCACCATCGCGGTCACGCAGGGAGAGAGCTTCTCGCGAGCCGGCACGTATTCCTCCCACAGATCGATGGTGGGCTGCACGCCACCCGGCTTGATGCCATAGGTGCGGATCTCGTAGACCGGCCCGGCGATGCCGGATTGGCTGCTGGGACGCACGGGCTTCATCCAGGGGAACCCCTTGTAGCTATGCTGCTCCAGGCTCAGCGCCACGGTGCCGCAGCCGAAGGGGTTGTCGCTTTTCTGGGTACGCTCGCGTTCCGCGGAAAGCAAGGACAGTTCGGCGAAGCCGCGCAGGACGATCATCTGGTTCAGGGTACCGATATCCGTGAACCAGCAGCCGAGCAGTTCACCGCCGGCGTCGGGAGCGGCCGTGAAAGCCTCGACGGCCGTAGCAGCCTGGGCGGCAGTGCCAAAAGGCAGGGTCAGGGTGGCGAGTTCGTAGTACATGGGTGTCGGGTCTCCAAACGATAGGTTTCGGTTGCGGGGAAAAACTGACTGGTCAGGCAACGCATGCCGGATCCCGCCCGGCCGCGTGACAGGCGGCGACGAAGCCGAATGTCATGGCGGGTCCCAGCGTGATGCCGCCGCTCGGATAGTTGCCGCCCATCATGCTGGACATGTCGTTGCCGCCGGCATACAGGCCGGGGATTGGTTGCTGCCGCTCATCCAGGACCTGCGCGCTGGCATTCGTCACCAGGCCGGCGAAGGTGCCCAGGCTGCCGGCGACGATCCGGACGGCGTAGAAAGGGCCGTGCTCGATGGGCGCCATGCAGGGGTTGAGCCCGTCCAGGCTCGGGTCGCCCTGCACACGGTTGTAGGGCGTCTCGCCTTTGCCGAAGTCCGGGTCGGCTCCCGAGCGCGCTTGCCGGTTGTAGCGCTGCACGGTGCGCTGCAGTGCATCGGCATCGATTCCGCATGCCTGCGCGAGCGCTGCCAGGCTGTGTCCACGCTTGAGATAGCCGGAGCGTAGCGAGGCTCGCATCGGCATGGGCGCGGGCTTGACGGCGCCCATCCCGTAGCGGCGGATAAAGCGGTGGTCGCAAATCAGCCAGGCTTCTGCGGGCTGCCCCGCCGGCGTGGCCTTGAACAGGCCACGCATGAAATCGTGATAAGAGTCGGCTTCGTTGGTGAAACGCCGGCCATTGCGGACCACGGCGATCAGGCCCGGCTTGGCGCGCTCGATCAGGTGGGGAAAATGCGCCACCGTGCCGTCCCGGCGCGGCACCAGCGACACCGGCGCCAATGCCGCGGCCGATTCAAGATCCCTTGCGATCGTTCCCCCGGCGCTTTCGCCAAGCGTGAGTCCATCGCCCGTGTTGCCACGCGATGCCGCCGACCAGTGCGCCTCGCCCGTGGGCGCATGCGGCAACAGCTCACGCTTGCGCTTCACGTCATGGGGAAAGCCGCCACAAGCCAGCACGACACCGCGCGCGGCATGAATCTCGGCCTCCCCCTGCGGCGTGCTCACCACGGCGCCGACCACCCTGCCATCCTGCCTGAGCAGCCGGCGAGCGGGGCACGACACGCGCAACTCGACGCCGGCTTCGAATGCCGATGCCGCCAGCCGGGCAACCAGCGCGTTGCCATTGACCAGCCGCATGCCACGTCCGTGCACAAGCAGATCGCGCCAATAGCGTACGACGCGCCCGGCGACATAGCAGAATGATTTCGCGGAACGGCTTGCATTGAGGAAATGCCGCAATTCCGTTCCCGCGATGCCCATGCCCCACAGCGTGGTTTCCGCCAGCGGGGGCTTGAGCTGTTCGATCCGCCCACCAAGCCGCCGGGCATCGAAGGGCGCCGCGCAAACGGAGCGCCCGCCGATAGCGGCGCCGGGCGTGTTGCCGTGAAAGTCTGGCACGGCATTGCCGTCGATAAACTCCAGCGCGGTATGCCTGCGGAAGAATTCCACCATGCGTGGGCCGTTCTCGAGAAAGGCGCGAGCGCGGCCTTCATCGAACTGCGGGCCGAGCTCGTGCCGCAGATAGGCCAGCGGCTGGTCCAGGTCCTCCATGATGTTCGCGGCAACAGCCAGGGGATTGCGGGGAATCCACATCCAGCCGCCAGACCAGGCGGTCGTGCCGCCGTAGACCGGCTCCTTTTCGACCACCAGCACCTTGAGGCCAAGCTTGGCCGCCACCACGGCGACGGACAAGCCGCCAGCACCGGAGCCGATGACCAGCAGATCGCAATGGGAAGGGAGAGGCGCAGCGGATGCAGGGGTCATGGTGGAGGACAGCGAGGACGGGTCAGTCCGCATAGATAGGTTTGAGCCCATTGCGGCTGGCGGGCTTGCGCAGGTGCTGGTTGAAGAAGGCAGAGGCACCACTGGCTGCCGCCAGCTGCGCGGCGCTCGACACCAGCGCAGGCCCCAGGGCCTGCATGCGCGCCTCGGTAAAGCGCACTGTCGGGCCCGCGATGCTGATGACCCCCATGGGAGCCTGGCCTTCCAGCCGCACGGGCGCGGCGATGGCGTTAAGCCCTGGCGTAAAGGTTTCCTGGGTCACGGCGAATCCGCGCTCATTGGCAGCATGCACCATCTCCAGCATGGCCTGCATCGACGACGGTGCGTTGGGGCCATATGCTGGCGGCATGCCCAGGCCTTGCTGCGCAGCCAGCGCGAGTGCTTCGTCGTCACCCATCGTCGACATCCACGCCAGTCCCGAGGCAGAGCAGCTCAGGCGGGCGTCCTCTCCCATGTCCGGGTCGTAGCGAAGGCCCTGGCGTGCCCCTTGGGCACGCGCCACCCAGGTCAGCCGCTTGCCGTCGATCACGCTTAGGCGCACCAGTTCGCCCGTGGACTCCGCCAGGCGGTCCAGCAACGGCTGGGCAATATCGATGATGCCGGTCTCGCTCAAATAGGTCAGGCCCATGGAAACCAGCTTCGTCGTGAGGATGTACTCGCCCTTGTCCCGGGTCTGCCGGACATATTCGCAGCGGATCAGGTCGCCCAGGAGGCGGTGCGCGGCGCTGCGCGGCATGCCGATCTGGTCAGCAATCGCCGCCAACTCCTGGCCATCGCCATGCCGGGCCAGCAGTTCGAGTATGCCTAATGTGCGCTCAAGGACACCGTTCATCGTTAAAGGCTCCGGCCCCACGTGTTGGCGCGCATCGGATGCCCGGGCCACCTGGTCTCCAGTGGCCGGCTTGCATCCCGAAGTGTCGCTCTATTCATTTCTGTCTCTGCTTAATCGTTGAGTCGAACTATAGTCCACACATGAACTATGTTCAATACTTGAATTGCATTCCATTATTGTCTAGGATTCGACCAGCACAAAGCTTGACCAACAAACAGACATCAGGAAGAGACAGCACCATGACCGAGACACTGAACGGCGCCACACGGGTTCATTTCATCGTCGGCGACCCGATCGCCCAGGTGAAATCGCCTGCGGGCGTGACGCAGGCTTACCAGGAGCGGGGCCACAACGCGATGGTGATGCCCGCGCACGTGGCCCCCGCCGATCTATCAGCGTGGCTGGCAGGCACATCGCTGGCAAAGAACGTGGACGGTCTGATCGTCACGGTGCCGCATAAATTCGCTTGCTTCGACCTTTGCGCCACTGCATCGGACCGCGCCACGTTTCTTCACACCGTCAACGTGATGCGGCGCAATGCGGACGGCAGCTGGCACGGCGACATGTTCGACGGGCAGGGCTTTGTCCAGGCCATGCGCGACAACGGTTGCGAACCCGCCGGCAAGACCGCGCTGCTGGTTGGGGCCGGCGGCGCCGGCTCGGCCATCGCGCACGCACTGGTGACGGCTGGGGTGAGCAAGCTCGCCATCCACGACGAAGACGAGGTGCGCCGGTCAACGCTGATCGACCGGCTGGCAGGCATGGACCTGGCGACCATCGAGCACGGCAGCACCGACCCGGCTGGCTTCGATATCGCGCTCAATGCCACGCCGGCAGGCATGAAAGACAGCGACCCCAGCCCGGTTGCGCTCGACAGGCTCGAGGCAAGCACATTCGTTGGCTGCGTGATCACGGTGCCGGCGGTGACCCCGCTGATCGCCGCGGCACGCGCCAAAGGCTGCGCCACGATGACCGGCGCCGACATGTTCGGCCGTGTGCGTGACCTGATGGTCGACTTCCTCGTGGGTACCTGAGATGACCGCGCCAATCCACACCCGACTGTCCGCGCTGGTGGAAAACGAAAGCTTTGACGTGGTGGTCATCGGCGCCGGCGGCGCCGGCATGTCCGCCGCCTTGTTCGCGGCCATCGATGGCGCGCGCGTGCTGCTGGTCGAGCGCACGGCGTACCTGGGCGGCACGACCGCCTACTCCGCCGGCACCACGTGGATTCCGATGACGGAGAAAGGGCTGGCGGTAGCGCCCGACGACACCGTTGAAAAAGCATCGGGCTTCCTCGACCGTGCGGTCGGTGAGCGATCGTCCCGGGTATTGCGCACGGCCTTTCTTGAAAACGGCCACCATGCGGTCTCGCTGCTGGAAAGGCACACCCATGTGCAATACCAGGTGCGCCAGTTCCACCCGGACTACCTGTCCGAACTGGAGGGCTCGGTGCACCGCGGCCGCGCGATCGAGCCCATCCCGTTCGACGGCCGCAAGCTCGGGCCGCTGTTCAAGCTGGTCCGGCCGCCGATTCCGGAGTTCACGGTACTGGGCGGCATGATGGTGGACCGGGACGATATCCAGCACCTGCTAAACCTGAGTCGCTCCTGGCGATCCTTCAAATATTCCGCGCGCATCATCCTGCGCCACCTGGCGGACCGTCTGGGTCACTCGCGCGGCACTCGCCTGGTGATGGGCAATGCCCTGGTCGCCCGTCTGCTCCACTCCCTTGCCGAGCGCGGCGTATCCATCGTCACCGATACCGACGTGGCTGCCCTGCGGCAGGACGCCCGGGGCGTCCATGGCGTGGTGCTGACGCAGGACGGCGTCCAGCGGACCATTCATGCGAAGGGCGGCGTGGTGCTCGCCAGCGGCGGCTTCAACCGGCACCCGCAAAAACGGGCCGCCCTGTTGCCCGGCGCCGACGCGCAATGGTGCCCCGGCGCACCCGGCCATACCGGCGCGGCGCAGGACCTCGCCCTGGCCGCCGGGGCACGCTATGGCGAGGGTAGCCTCAGCCATGCCTTCTGGGCGCCCGTTTCGGTGCGCCGGCGCGCTGACGGCAGCACGGCGGTGTTTCCGCACTTCATCATGGATCGCGGCAAGCCGGGCATGATCACGGTCAACCAGCAAGGCCGACGCTTTCTCAACGAGTCGACGTCCTATCACCTGTTCGGCATCGCCATGCAGGAGGCAAACGCAAGCAGCCCGAGCGTACCCGCGTGGCTGGTCTGCGACGCGCCCGCGCTCAAGCGCTACGGGCTTGGCATGATCCGCCCGGGCGGCAAAGGCCTGGGCCGTTTCCTCAAGGACGGCTACCTGACACAAGCGGCGTCCCTTGCCGAACTGGCCACCCGGCTCGGGATGCAGCCGGAGGTTCTACAGCAGACCGTTGCGGCGTTTAACGACGACGCGGCAGCCGGCGTGGACCGCGCCTTCCGGCGCGGCAGCACGGACTATCAGCGCGCCAACGGCGACGCCAGCCAGGGCGGCCTCAATCCCTGCCTCGGCCCGCTCGCGACAGGTCCGTTCTATGCCATCCGCCTCTACCCTGGCGACATCGGCGCGGCAACCGGCCTGCTGACCGATGCCGACGCACGCACGCTCGACGCCGCCGGGAAGCCCATTCCAGGCCTGTACGCCTGCGGCAACGATATGCACTCCATCATGGGCGGCGCCTATCCCGGCCCCGGCATCACCATCGGCCCGGGCCTGACCTTTGCCTATCTCGCCGCCCGGCATGCTGTTTCACGCGCTCATGGCGCATCGGGCGATGAGCCGCGCGACCCCACTCCGGCTCCCGGCAACCCCACCGCACTCTCACGCAATCCGAGCAACATGCATGACTGCCTCCGATAGAGCGGACGCGCCAGACCTCGACTGACCGGTGGCGACAAGACTGCCGGCTTCCACCTCCCCAAACCGGAACGCGGCATCGCCGCCTTCAGGAGACAACCCATGATCCATTCCCGCCTCGCCTCGCATGCGACTGGCGCGCCTGCCAACACCTTCGGCCAAAAGCTGCGCAATGCCTTCGCCGTAGGCAGGGTCCGCTGGGGCATGCTGGCCCTGGTGTTCTTCGCCACCACGCTCAACTACATCGACCGCGCCGCGCTGGGCGTGTTGCAGCCGGTGCTGGCCAAGGCCATGAACTGGACCGCCCAGGACTACGCCAACATCAATTTCTGGTTCCAGGTCGGCTACGCCGTCGGCTTTGCCGCGCAGGGCCGCCTGATCGACAAGGTGGGCGTAAAGCGCGCCTTCCTGCTGGCGGTGCTGCTGTGGAGCGTCGCGGCCGGCGCGCACGGGCTCGCGGTCTCGGCCGCCGGCTTCATGGTCTGCCGCTTCTTCCTCGGCCTGACCGAAGCCGCCAACTACCCCGCCTGCGTCAAGACCACGCGGCTGTGGTTCCCGGCCGGCGAGCGCGCCATGGCCACCGGCATCTTCAACGCCGGCACCAATGTCGGCGCCATGGTGGCACCGGTGATGCTGCCGCTGATCCTCGTTGCATGGGGCTGGCAAGCCGCGTTCTACTGCATCGGCGCGCTCGGCTTGCTCTGGGTGATCTTCTGGGTACGCAACTACCACGATCCCGAGCAGCATCCGCGGGTCAGCCAGGGCGAGCTGCGCTATGTGCAGCAAGGCGTGGAACCGGCGCCGCAGAAGGTGCCGTACTCGCGCATCCTGCGCATGCGCGGCACCTGGGCCTTCGCCCTCGCCTACACCATCACCGCGCCGGTGTTCTGGTTCTACCTTTACTGGCTGCCGCCCTTCCTCAACCAGCAATACAACCTCGGCATCAGCGTGACGCAGATGGGCATTCCGCTGATCGTGATCTACCTGATGGCGGACGTGGGCAGCATTGGCGGCGGCGCGCTGTCGTCGCTGCTGATCGGCCGCGGCATGGCCGCAGTGAAGGCACGACTGCTGTCGATGCTGGTCTTTGCCATCTGCATCACCACGATCGTGCTCGCCGCCGGCGCCAGCAGCCTGTGGATGGCAGTGGCCGCCATCTCGATCGCGATCGCCGCGCACCAGGCCTGGACCGCCAATATCTGGAGCATGGTGATGGACTACACGCCCAAGGAAGTGGTCAGCTCCGTGTTCGGCTTCGGCGGCATGATCGGCGCCATCGGCGGCATGTTCATGACGCAGCTCGTCGGCTACGTCCTGACCAGGACCCATGACAACTACTCGGTGCTGTTCAGCATGATCCCGTGCGCCTACTTCATCGCACTGGCCTGGCTGTACTTCATGGCACCGCGCTCGGCCGCAGCAGCTGGCGCGAGCCCGAGCCAGGCATAAGCAACGCCCGGCACGCCGGCCGGGCCCCCTCGCACGAATCCCGCTGAGCCGGCGGGATTCATGATCCCGGTGAATGCCGGCACCGGCACAGAGCTGCTTCAAACAGCCCGTGCAAATGGCAACAACAAAAGAGGACGGAGATTTCCATGAAGAAAATGCTAGTGCCGCTCGCGGCGCTGGGCGCACTCGCTCAGCCTGCGTTTGCGCAATCCAATGTCACCCTGTACGGGCTGATCGACACCACCATCCGCTTCACCACCCATGCCAATGCCGCCGGCAACAACAAGTGGGAGATGACCGATGGCGAACTCACCGGCAGCCGCTGGGGCCTGCGTGGCACCGAAGACCTCGGCAACAGCCTGAAGGCCTTCTACATCCTCGAATCGGGCTTCAGTCCAGATAGCGGCGCCAGCCTGCAAGGCGGCCGCCTGTTCGGTCGCACCGCCGTGATCGGCCTCGACGGCGACTTCGGCAAGCTCGCGCTGGGCCGCCAATACACCCTCGCGCATGAGATCCTGTCCTCCTACGAGGCCATGGCTTTCGCCAACAACTCCATCGTCGGCTACCAGGGCGGCAACTACACCGGCCTGCGCTACGACAACACCATCAAGTACATCAAGTCCTTCGGCGGACTGCAGGCCGCCGCCGCCTATACCTTCGGCGAGGTCGCCGGAAATTTCACCGCCAGCAACGCCACCGCCGGCTCGCTGGTCTACAGCACCGGTCCGATCGAAGTCGGCGCCGTCTACCAGGTCACGCATGACGTTTCCTCCGCCTTCTTCGGCGCCGTGCCGGCAGCGCAGGCCAGCAAGCAGACCGTGTGGGGGCTGGGCGGCACCTGGAAAACGGCCCGCGCACAGTATTACCTCGGCTACACCAACAACCGCCTCGATGTCGCCGACTACCGCAACAACGTGGGTTATGTCGGCACCCGCGTGAACATCACCGATGCGCTCAGCCTGATCGGCACCGTACAGTACGACTGGCTCAAGCACGCCGGCCAGGGCGGCAAGCGCCTGACCACCGCCGCCATGCTCGACTACAACTTCAGCAAGCGCACCGATGTGTATGTGGCAGTGGATTACACGCAATTGCGCGGTGCCTGGATCGCGCTGAACGGTTCGCCCAACTTCAACAACAGCGGCAATATGTTCGGCAACACCACGCGCCTCGGTGCCATGGCAGGCATACGTCATAAATTCTAAAACAGATAAGCTGGGCGCACGCAGGGCTGCGCCCAGCGAAGACGCGACGCATGCGAGCTGTGGCAAGTGAGCGGGCGGCATGCTATGCGGCCTGCAGGTAGTACAGTAAAACCTTTGACAACGACCGACCACGCGGATGAGCTGGTCGACCAGCTCCGTCAAGCCCACGGCCTGAAGCTGTCGCAGCAGTTCTTGCGACTCGCCAATGTACAAGCCCAACCCGGATGCCGGCGCACCATCGGCTGCGCGCTCGATCACTCCGACTGTGATCACCTCGGCGGGCTGTACACCCTTCCCTTCAACGCATGCTTGGATCGAGATGCGCATGGGAAGCTGCGGTAGTCTGAGTAGACAATAGACCCCACGGTTTCCCCCCCTGCTTTTGGCCACTCCCCATCAACGTCGAACGGGAAACCCCAATCGTCTCTCGCCAGGTCAAGTACCTGAACAACGTCGCCGAGCAGGACCATCGGGCAATCAAGCGCATCAAGCGGCCCATGCCTGGATTCGTCCTGGTGTTTGAGTTCGATTGACCCGCATGGGCGGTCACCGCGGTATTCAGCGTGCCCAGTTGGATTCGGGTGCAACACATTGGTCCGCCTTCAGACTGTCAGGCACCACACTCGACACTGCGGCCACGGTTGCCATGGTTCCAATCCTCGTGCAGGCACCCGAACTCCTTGGCGCAAGACCCCTTTTCTACTTCGCACCAGCAAGTCGGCTGTGAGCAACACTCACCGCGCCCATTTGACGGCAGAACTCATCGTCGTGTAAATTCTATAATTCATTGGTTCAACCAACGACAAAATCTAGGTTGATTCGAATGCAACTCCTGTTGGCTGTCTTCGCCCGGAGGCAAGCGGGCGCCAGTGCGGTCTATGGGAGACACAAAAAACGAAATGGGATCGACTATTCCCAATTGGAGGAGATGCAATGAAGTCCAGAGTATGCATTGCGGCCGTTGGCGGGCTGTTCTCGATGGCTGCCCACGCGCAATCGAGCGTGACGCTCTATGGTGTCGTTGACGTGGGTGTGGAATATGCCAATCACCAGGCGGGCGGCGGGCACGACGTCGTTCGGGAAACCGCAGGCAATATTTCCGGTTCGCGATGGGGCCTCCGGGGCTCGGAAGATCTCGGTGCCGGCCTCAAAGGCGTCTTTGTTCTGGAAAGCGGCTTTGATCCGGACACCGGAAAATCGGGCCAGGGCAACCGGCTGTTCGGCCGGATGGCATATGTGGGCTTGCAGGGGGGATGGGGCAGCATTCTGCTAGGGCGGCAGCAAAACCTGCTGTTCGACTTTATCGCCAATTTCGACCCCATGGTTTTGGCCCCAAGGTACTCCATCTTCACCCAGGATCTCGGGTTCGTCGGGCGTGCGGACAATACGGTCAAGTATGTGGGCACGTTCGGCGGATTGAACGCGGCGGCCATGTACAGCTTCGGCGCGGATAGTGGGATTGCGGAGGGTAGCGAAGTTCCCGGCAACCCCAAGCTGGGACGGGAATATGGCATCCGCCTGGATTACTCGACGGGCCCGTTCAGCTTCGGTGGTGTCTATGACGAGATCAATACCGGCACCTTGACCGTCAATCCCAATGCAAAGACCCGGCGCGCGACATTTGCCGCAACCTACGCCACTGGCACGGTCGCGACCTACGCCGGCTACCGATGGGCGAAGGCATATGATGGCGCGTTGCTTCCCGGCGCAGTACCTGGCGCCGCGAATCAGGGTTCCAATCTTTGGTGGCTAGGCCTGAGATGGCAGGCAACGCCGGCAATTTCCCTGGCGGGCGCCGCCTACTATCAGGATTTCAAGAATACGAATGCGGATCCATGGCTGTTTGTTGGCTTTGCCAACTATGCCTTCTCAAAGCGTACCGATGTGTATCTTTCGGTAGGCTATACGAAGAACAGAGGTACGTCTGCCCTCGGCCTGGGCGCCGGCGCCGCAGGCTTTGGGAATACCGATCCGGGCATGAACCAATTCGGTACGACGATCGGCTTTCGCCACAAATTCTGAGCACTTTTCAATGTCGTGAGACTTCGCAGGATCGGCACCGAAGTCTCATAGGTTCATACGCGGCGCTCGACCGGATGGAGCGCTCGTGAATCTCCCTTCATGGTGCAAGGGTTCGTGGCACTGTGTTGCACACAGTGCCACGTTTTTTTCCGGACGCCCAAGTGTAGAGCGGTTGGCCATAATGAGGAGGGTACCGATGTCATCGGATTCACGCCTGGAGAACGCGGTCCAGGAAGGAGATTTCAGCTCGCTTGAGCGCCTGCACGCAGGCCGCTTCAGCTGCCGGGCATTCTTGCCGCACCAGGTGCCGCGCGAAACGATTGAGCGAATCCTTCGCCTGGCACAACGAGCGGCATCCTGGTGTAATTCTCAACCCTGGAAGATGGTCATTGCGAGTGGCGTTGCCGCGGACCGGTTCCGTGAGGCGATGCTTGATGGGGTGGCGCGGGAGCCTGCTGCTCCGGATTTTCCGTGGCCACGCGAGTACCAGGGGATATACCAGGAGCGCAGGCGGGAATGCGGGCTGGCCTTATATGCGAGCGTAGGAGTTGCAAAAGGCGACAGGGAAGCCTCATCCAGACAGGCAGCAGAGAATTTCCGGCTGTTCGGCGCTCCACACGTAGCCATTGTCACGACGGATGAGGCGCTCGGCGTCTACGGCGCGATCGACTGCGGCGGCTATGTCAACAACTTCATGCTTGCTGCCCATGGCCTTGGCGTCGCCTGCGTGGCGCAGGCCGCGTTGGCATCCCGGCCGGCCTTGGTCCGTCGTCACTTTGGTCTGTCGGCGGACCGGTTGATCGTCTGCGGGGTCTCATTTGGCTTCCCAGACCACGCACATGCGGCAAATGGCTTCCGTACCACGCGAGCGGAATTGCCGGACGTCGCCAGCTGGGTGGACGAGTAGCTGCGGTGGCAATCCCCCTCCTCCGGGACGAAGCTGGCACACCATGGATCGCGCGTGCCTGGCTGATCGAGTGGACCTGTCTCGTTCTACGCAACACGCACTGTGTGAATCCGTGCCGCTTGATCACAATGCCACGATGGCCGATGCGCGTCGTATACGTCACGCCCGCAGCCCGGCTGGCGCGGCGATTACGCTGAACGCGATGCGTGCCGGCCATGCCGTTTAGCCGGCGCACCGCGGCTAAACGGTAGACGCCGGCTACCATGGCGGCTTACTCGACCGGCTCGTAGGGCAACCCGACGTAATTCTCGGCAATGCTCTTCAGCCCGGCCTCCGAGCTTGTGAAGTAGTCGTAGTCGGTCCGCTGCATGCGCTTGTCGAATGGCTCGTTCTCCGGAAATTCATGCAGCAAGTTGGTCATGAACCAGGAAAAGCGCTCGGCTTTCCAGACGCGCCGCAGCGCGATATCCGAGTACTTGTCGAGCAGGTCTGTCCGGCCTTTCTGATAGACCAGCCGCAGGATGCGGTAGAGCGTACTGACATCGCTGGCCGCAAGGTTCAGGCCCTTTGCGCCGGTCGGGGGGACGATGTGCGCGGCATCGCCGACAAGGAACAGTTTTCCATACTGCATGGGCTCGACCACATAGCTGCGCAGCGGCGCGATGCTCTTCTCCATCGACGGGCCGGTCACAAGCTTGTCGGCCACCGCTTCCGGCAGGCGCCGCTTCAACTCTTCCCAGAAACGTTCGTCGGACCAATCCTCGACTCGCTCCGTCAATGGCACTTGCAGATAGTAGCGGCTGCGTGTGTGGGAACGCTGGCTGCAAAGCGCGAAGCCTCGGTCGTGATGCGCATAGATCAGTTCGTGACTGACCGGCGGCGTGTCGGATAGCAGGCCCAGCCAGCCGAAGGGGTAGACGCGCTCGTAGTGCTTCTGAACCTCCGCCGGGATGGTCTGCCGCGAGACACCGTGGAAGCCGTCGCAGCCGGCGATGTAATCGCAGTCCAGGCGGGCCGTTTCGCCGTCCGGCTCGAACGTGACATAAGGCTGCTCGTCCTTCACGCCATGGGGGCGGACGTTGGCAGCCTGATAGATCGTGGTGGCGCCGGCTGCCCTGCGGGCTTCCATCAGGTCGCGAGTCACTTCTGTCTGCCCGTAGACCAGTACTGTGCTGCCACCAGTCAGCGTCTTGAGGTCCACGCGGTCGCGTCGTCCCCCATACGTCAGCTCGATGCCTTCATGCACGAGCCCTTCCGCGTCCATGCGTTCGCTCACGCCGGCCTCGCGCATCAGGTCGACGGTACCTTGCTCCAGTACGCCGGCGCGGATGCGGCCAAGCACGTACTCGGGCGCCTGGCGTTCCAGGATGATGTTGTCGATGCCCGCGCGGGTCAGCAACTGCCCTAGCAGCAGGCCCGATGGCCCGGCGCCGATGATCGCGACCTGTGTCTTCATCTTGATTCCTCCTCAATGCCCCGTGACGTCGCCTGCCGCAGGCGGGCAGTTCCGCCACGCGCTGTCATCACAGATCCATGAGCTTGGCCAGCACGTTGCGCTGAATCTCATTGCTGCCGCCCCCGATGGGCCCCACGCGCGAGTCACGGAAGAACATCTGCATGTCGTATTCCATCGAATAGCCTGCACCACCGAGAACCTGCAGGCCGATGTCAGCGCACTTGAAGTTGTTATCGGTGGCGACGATCTTGGCGATGGAGGTTTCCTGCAAGGCGGGATGGCCTCCGTCGAGCAGTTCCGCGACACGATAGGTAGCCTGGCGTGCCGTCTCCGACATGATGAGCATGTCGGCAAGCTTGTGCTGGATGACCTGGAACTTCGAGATCGGCTGGCCGAACTGGATTCTGTCCTTGGCGTAATCGCGCGCGTACTCTGTGATCTTGAAGCAATGACCGGACGAAATTGCCGCAAGCGCCAGGCGCTCGAGGCCCAGGCACTTCATGATGTTCTTCCATGCCATGCCTTCGCCGCCGATCAGGTTGCTGGCAGGCACATGGACATTATCGAAGAACACCTCATTGGCATGCGAGGTCCGCCGGCCTAGCATCGACAAGGGCTTGATGGTCACCCCCGGAGCCTTGGCGTCGACCAGCAACGTGCTGATGCCCTGGTGGCGATCTGCCCCGGTGTCGGTCTTGGTGATCACGACGAGGTAGTCCGCAACGTGGGCACAGGTGATCCAGACCTTGTTGCCATTGAGTACGAACTCATCACCTTCGCGGCGGGCGCTGGTCTTGATGCCGGCCACGTCCGAGCCGGTGCCCGGCTCGGACATGGCCAGCGCCAGCTTGGTCCTGCCAGCGATGATGCCAGGCACGATAGCCTGCTGAAGTTCCGGCGAACCGAACTTGGCGATATGCATGCCGGCATAGATTGCCGTGGTGGTCACGGCCTGGGCAATGCCGGTGTAGTAGTAGCCGAGCGTCTCCAGGAACACGGCGATGTCCTTGAAACTGCCGCCCATGCCCCCGAGCGATTCGGGATAAAAAATCCCAAGATAGCCTGCTTCGGCCAGCGCATTGAAGGCTTCGTGCGGGAACTCACGCGCTTCGTCCATTTTGCGGATCTTGTCCCATGGAAGGTGGCGCGAAAGCAGGTCGAGCACGCCTTCGCGCATCATGCGCTGCTCGTCCGACAATCCGGCAATATTCATCAACGTCATTGCATACTCCAGAAGGTTGAAGCTGGGTCAGGTGACTTCGCCAGGACCGGGGTACCGGCGCAGGCTCCAGCCGTGGTTGTCATCAGTACCGCCTGCACGACAACGTCGTGCAGGCGGCATTCGGTGCCGGCGGCTCAGTCCGCCGTGATGTTGTGCTTGCGGATGATTTCCGCGAACTGGGCATGCTCCGCGCGGAGCATCTGCTCGAACGCTTGCGGCGTGGAAGGCTGCGCAACTGCCGCATTGGCCAAGAGCCTGGCGCGAATGCCGGGGTCCTTCAGTAGCTGTTGCACGGCCTGATTGAGCTTGTCGACGACAGGCTGCGGCGTCCTGGCAGGCGCCATCAGACCAAACCAGATTTCCGATTTGAAACCCGGCAGAACCTCGTTGATCGGCTGCGCATTGGGCGCCACCTCAGAGCGCCCGGCGCTTGCCACGCCCAGCAGCTTCAGGCTGCCTGCGTTGACCTGGCCCATCATCGTTGCGGACGGACTGGTAAACAGCACCTGCGCTTCGCCTGTGCGCACCGACATCGTGGTGTTCGCCTCCCCCCGGTACGGTACTTGTGTCATGCTCAGGCCGGCAGCCCGCGAAAGCAGGTGAGTGGCAAGGTTGCCGTACGAAGCCGGGCCCGCGGTAGCGTAATTGAGCGTGTTCGGATGGCCCTTGGCATAGGCGAAGAACTCGCGCAGATTGTTGGCCGGCATGCTCTTGTTCACGACCAGCACCATCGGCATGGTGGTCACCGTCGAAACGGGCGCGAGATCCTTGAGCGGATCGTACCCTGCGGACTTGTTGAGCAGCGCCGCAATCAACAGGCCGTTGTTCGGGTACAGCAGGGTATAGCCGTCCGGTACGGCACGTGCCACAAAGGCCGCGCCAATCGCGCCGGACGCCCCTGCCCGGTTGTCGACGATGATGGGTTGCCCGAGTATCGTCGACAGCTGTTGGGAGATGACGCGTACCTGGATATCGCTAGCCCCGCCTGCCGAGTACGGCACCACAATCGTGATTGGCTTGGACGGATAGGCGTCCGCCGCGGCGGCGGGCACCGAGACGCCCATGGATGCGAGCACGCCGGCAAAGCAGGCGGCAAGGCAGCGTGAAATTCGTGGGATGCGGGGAAGGAAATTCATTTGTGTCTCCAGTTTCTTTTGTCAGGCTGGCAGGTTTGCCGGCCGTTATCGATTGCTCGTAGGAATCGTTACTCCGGGCATGGCGACCGCACGGATCAGCCGCGTCTCCTGGGCGACGATCAGGTGCGCCGAGGCCGTCAGGTATTCGGCGAACCCGGGGTGGGCGTCACGTGCACGGGAACGGCGCTCGAAGTCGGCTAGATCCTGGTAGCCCCACAAGTGCACGAACTGGTTCTGCGGGCCGACATGGCTGACATAGGCGCCAAGCGGATTGCCCAGGGTTTCGAGCAGGATGGGCATTGCCATCTTGCCGAACACATCCAGGAACTCGTTCATCCTGCGCAGCCGGATCGTGTAGATACGGTGGTCGACGAGGGTGAGTGCGTTGTCAGGCTGCATGCGCTTTCTCCCTGCGTACGGCCTGCGGTGCCCCGCTGCCTGCCTGCGCATTCGCGAGGCGGGCGATGTGCCGTCCGGTGATGTAGCCGAATGTCATGATGGGGCCCAGCGTGATCCCTGCGCCTGGATAGTTGCCGCCCATGATGCTGGCGCGGTCATTGCCCACGGCATAGAGGCCGGCAATGGCGCTGCCGTCTTCGCGCAGCACGGCACCCTCCACATTCGTGGCAATGCCGTCAAAGGTACCGAGATCCCCCATCACTATCTTCAGGGCATAGAAAGGGCCCTGCGCGATGGGCGCCACGCAGGGATTCGGCTTGTGGTCCGGATCCCCGAGGTATCGGTTGAACGAAGTGATGCCCCGGCCAAACTGGCGATCCTCGCCGTACTGCGCACCCGCGTTGTACTCGCGCACGGTCTGCTCAAGCGCCGCGGCATCGATGCCGCATTCTTGCGCGAGCGCGGCGAGCGAACCGCCCCGATTGAGATAGCCCTTACGCAGCAACGGGCCAAGGGGCAGCGGCGCCGGTTTGGCGTAGCCCAGCCCGTACTTCGAAATGGTGGCGTGGTCGCAGATCAGCCACATTGCGGTTTCCCGCTGGCCTGCGCATGCGCGAATCAGGTCCGCGCCCACGTCGTGGTAGGAATTCGATTCGTTGGTGAACCGCTGGCCATTGCGCAACACGCCGATGACGCCGGGCTTGTAGCGGTCCAGCAGATGCGGGAACGCGACGTAGCGCCCGCCGCCCATCGGTACCTTTGATACCGGCATCCACGCCGCAGCGTCGCGATAGCGCAGCGGTACCGTGCCGCCCGCCTCCTCCGCCAGGCGTGCGCCATCGCCGGTGTTGGTGGCCGGCACCGGCGAAAAGTGCTCGCCGCCGCGCGCGACATGCGGGTAGGCCTTGCGCAGACGCTGGATATCGTGCGAAAAACCGCCGCTGGCGAGCACTACGCCGTGTCGGGCCCGGACTTCCACCTCGCCGCCGTCGCGCTTGACGATCGCGCCCGCCACTGCGCCGTCCCTGATCACAAGCCGGAGCGCGGGCGACGCAGTCCAGATGGGAATGCCGAGATCCAGCGCCGATTTCGCCAGGCGCGCCGCCAGCGCATTGCCGCTGGTGACATGCATGCCGCGCCGGTAGAGCACCAACTCCTTGAGGTGACTTGCGAGCCTCCTGGCAACATAGAAGAACGACTTCACCGACTTCGTCACGTTGAAGAAGTGCTTCAGGTCGGCATTCGACGAATTGAACATCATGCCGATGAACGTGATGGTCGATAGCGGCGGGCGCAGGCGCGACACGTCCTTGCCCAGCTCGCGGATATCGAACGGTGCCGCCAGGATGGAGCGGCCGACGTCGACGCCACCGATCTGCGTGGGATGGTAGTCGGGATACAGCGTCGGCACGAACTTCACGCTGGTCTCGCGCTCGAACCAATCGACCATCTTCGGGCCGTTGTCCAGGAACGCATCGACGGCGGCTGCGTCGAACGCAGATCCCGTTTCCGCCGCAAGGTAGGCGCGCGCGGCTTCGCGACTGTCCTTCTGATTGGCGCGCCGGGAGACCGGATTGCCGGGAATCCACAGCACACCGCCTGAAAAGGCGGTGGTCCCGCCAAACACGCTGTCTTTTTCCACGACCACGACATCAAGGCCGTGCTTGCGGGCGGTGACAGCCGTGGAGAGGCCGCCGGCACCGGCACCGATCACCAGCAAATCGCAGTCGACCGTGTTCATGGACGATGGGGTGTCGCGCATGCATAACTCCTGGGACGATGTAGAACAACAAGAACAAGAAACGTTGTGGCAGTGACGGCGGCGCCGCGCTGCGGTCGCCAGCCCGGTCATCAGCGCTGGAGGGCACGGGCGGCAAACAGATCGCCATCCTGGTAGCGCAGCCTTACCATCTCCACGGCCATGCCGATACTAGGCGCGGCTGCTTCGGTTTCCAGCAGCTTGCAGGCAATGCGTATGCCGCAATCCAGGTCGACAATGCAGACGCTGTAGGGGGCCTCGGCCGCGAAGACGGTGGGCGCGGCGTGCACGCGCGTCCAGGAATAGATGACCCCGCGCGGGCTGAGATCGGTCCATTCGAGCGCTTCGGACCAGCAATGCGGGCAGATGATCTGTGGCGGGAAGGTCTGCTTGCCGCAGTCGCAGCATGCAGTGGTGATCCAGCGGCCTTGCGCAAGAGCACTCCAGAACGGCGCAGTCGCCGTCGAAACGCGCGGCGGATAGGCACGCGAGGCGCCAATGTCGACTGTCTCGAGCATCATTGAACTCCTTCGAACACGTGAACCAGCGCTGCGTTGTAGTTGCCCAGTTCCCCTGTTGCAACACCCCATTGGGCGCCCTTCACCTGGCGCTCGCCTGCGCGGCCGCGCAGCTGTTCCGCGATCTCCACGTAGTTGTAGAGCGACGTGACATAGGATGGATGACCGCGCGAAAGCAGGCCGCCGGACGTGGAGATCGGAATCCGCCCGCCAAGCGTGGTCTCTCCGTCGAGTGCGGCAATCGATCCCCGGCCACGCGGTACCAGACCGAGCGCCTCGCTGACCAGGATCTCGACAATCGTGCAAGGGGCATAGAGCTCCGCCAGATCAAGGTCCGAAGCCGTGATGCCCGCTTCGGCGTATGCCTGCGCCGAAGCCGCCCGTGCCGCCTCGAAGCCGATCATGTCGTTGGGTACGTCGCTGATCTGGTGTGAGCCGTCATGCTGGAAACCCCGGCCCTGGATCAACACGTACGGGCGGCCGGTAGCGCGTGCAACCTCCTCGCTGGCGAGCACCAGGCAGGCCGCACCGTCGCCGCGTGGCGGCACGTCATACAGTCCCAGGGGCTCGACGATCGGGCGCTGTGCCAGTACCTCCTGCGTCGTGATCGGCTTGCTGTACTGGGCCAGGGGGTTCAGCGAAGCGTGATAGCGGTTCTTCACGGCCACTGCGGCCAGCTGCTCCTGCGTGGCGCCATGCTCATGCATGTAGCGCGCAGCGTCCATGGCGTACCACGAGATCGGCGTGAAGCCTGCGGGAACATGGAAGTCGACATCGCCGGTCGTCCGCATGCTGCTCATGGCATGCTCGGCCGCGGAAACCGCCGTTTCCATATTGATGCCGAGCGCCAGTGCGACCTTGGCCCTGCCGAGCAGGATTTCGTTGCACGCCTGATCAAGCGCCAGGGCGGCGGTCATGCCATTGCCCATCACCTCGAGCACGGTGCCCCGGCATGGCAGCTTGAGCTTGCCGATCATGAACGTGTGCAGGTACTTCTGCCGGGTGTATGGACGCGGCAGCGTGAAGACCAGGCTCTCGATGTCACGCTTGTCCACGCCGGCGTCGCGCGTCGCCTCAAGTACGAGCCGCAACAGGACCTCGTGCTCCAGCGTGTGAAGCTCCTCCGCATCGGCTGTCTGGTGCCTTCCGACCGGTATGGCGCTCGCGCCGATGATCGCGACGCGTTTGGGCTCGCTCATTGCATTGTCTCCGCTTGCACCGGCAACCAACCGATTGGTTCTCGCCGAGGCATCCTCATTTTTTTCAATGGTAGAACCAACGGAGTAAACTGTCAAATGATGGTTTTCCGCAAGCGTTACGGCGTCGGCATGAAATCGTTATGCCACTCGGAAGCCGGCGTCTACGTGTTGACTACGCCAGACCCCTGCGTTACATTGGTTGAGCCATTGACAAAACAGAGGTAGGAGACCATGTTCAACCAGAGCTGTATCGAAGAGCTGCCAGTGCGTGAGGCGCCGGCTCAGCCACGCGAAAGTGCCGTGAGCGGACTGAAAGTGGTCGATTTTTCGCACTTCATCGCCGGGCCATTGGCGACAATGATCCTGGGGGACTTTGGCGCGGATGTGATCAAGATCGAGCGTCCTGGGCGCGGAGAGGATTTCCGCTATTACCCGCCACTGGATCCGGCGCTGCCTGCGCAGGGCGGCCCGTACCTTTGGACCAATCGGAACAAGCGCAGTCTCGCGCTTGACCTCAAAACCGAGGAGGGTGTGAAGGTGGCGCTCGACCTGGTCGCGACCGCGGACGTCGTGGTCGAGAACTTTTCGAGCGGCGTCATGGAGCGCCTTGGATTGGGCTACGAGCGCTGTGCGCAGCTCAATCCACGCCTGATCTATTGTTCCGTGTCCGCGTACGGGCGCACGGGGCCCTATGCGGATCGACTTGGCTTCGACCCTGTCGTGCAGGCAGAGAGCGGCTACATGTCCATGAATGGCTACCCTGACCGTCCCGGTGTGCGCAGCGGGCCGGTGGTCATGGATATGGGGACGGCCCTGATGGCGAGCAATGCACTGCTGCTTGCCCTATTGGCACGCGAGCGTACCGGAAAGGGGCAGTTTGTCGAGGTCTCGCTATTTGATACCGCGGTCATGATGACGGGATTTGCCGGCATGCAGAACCTGCTGACCGGAAAGGATCCCCAGCGCCACGGCAATTCCACTCCGGATACGTGCCCTTCGGGGGTGTTTCGCGCGGCGGACCGGCCCTTTTACCTGCATTGCGGGAACGACAAGATCTTCGCGCGCCTTTTCGGCGATGTCTTGGGACGCCCGGATATCGCGGCTCGTCCCGATCTGGTGAGAAGCATCGATCGGCTGAATCATCGCGAGGAACTGTTCGGGATCCTCAATGAGGCTTTTGCGGCGGCGCCGTGGAGCCACTGGCAGGCCAAGCTGCGTGCGGCCTCCGTGCCACACGGCGAAGTCCGAACGCTTGGCGAGGCGTTGCGCTCCGGCGAGGCGCAGTCGCGCGCTCTGGCCACCCGTATTGCCCATCCCGTGAAAGGCTGGATTCCCAACATTGAATCGCCGATGAGGCTATCCGAAACGCCTGCCGTGGCCCCACGGCCTGCGCCGGCGGTGGGCGAACACACGGCCGAAGTGCTACGCGATGTCTTGCACTACGATGAAACACGAATCGCGGAACTTGAGCGCTCAGGTGCGTTGGGTGCTGCGCCGGTTCGCGCACAGGCCAGTTGACGCCGGTGAATGGAGCCATATCTTGGATCAAACAAACACCACCTCACTGAGGAAGGGCCCCCTGTCGGGGGTCCGGATCGTTGAGTTCGCGGGGCTTGGACCAGGGCCGTTCGCCTGTATGCTGCTCGCGGACATGGGCGCTGACATTGTCCGCATCGACCGGCCCGGAGCCAGGCTCATTCACCTGCAGGATCTCATTGGACGTGGCAGGCGCACTGTGCTGCTGGATCTGAAAAGCGCCAAGGACCGGGATCAGGTCCTGAC
This sequence comes from Cupriavidus sp. 96C5-1, assembly GCF_057798855.1. Taxonomy (NCBI): domain Bacteria; kingdom Pseudomonadati; phylum Pseudomonadota; class Betaproteobacteria; order Burkholderiales; family Burkholderiaceae; genus Cupriavidus; species Cupriavidus sp. 96C5-1. Next base: position 136,243 of record NZ_JBYOJU010000027.1, read on the forward strand.
GCTGCTGACCCACGCAGATGCGCTGGTCGAGGGGTTCCGCCCAAGGGTGATGGAACGCCTCGGCCTCGGGCCGGAGACCGTCGCGGCGCTGAATCCCAAACTTGTCTACGGCCGCATGACCGGATGGGGACAAGACGGGCCGCTGTCGCAGACGGCCGGTCACGATATCAACTACATCGCCGTCACGGGTGCCCTCGCCGCGATCGGCGAGCGAGATGGCGGCCCGGTGCCTCCGCTCAATCTCGTCGGTGACTATGGCGGCGGCAGCTTGTACCTGGCGATGGGCATCCTTGCCGCACTGATCGAGGCGCGCAGTTCTGGCCGCGGGCAGGTGGTGGACGCCGCCATCTGCGACGGCGCGCTTTCGCTGATGAGCCTGGCGCAGGGACACAGGCTGCGTGGCCTCTACAGCGAACGCCGCGGCGACAATATGCTCGATGGCGGCGCGCCATACTACGCGGTGTACCGCGCTGCCGGCGGCGAACACGTCTGCATCGGCGCAATCGAGCCACAGTTCTTCGCGCTGCTGTGCGAGCGCATCGGCTTGGATCCGGCGCTGCGCGACGCACAACACGACCGGACCCGATGGCCGGCACTGAGAGCGGAGCTAGCGCGGATCTTCGCGCAACGCAGCCGGGCAGAATGGACGGCGTTGCTGGGCGATACCGATGCGTGCTTTGCTCCCGTGCTGACGCTGAGCGAGGCTGCACAGCACCCGCACCTGCTGGCGCGCGAGGCGTTCGTCGACATCGGCGGCGTGCCTCATCCGGCGCCGGCGCCGCGCTTCTCGAGAACGCCTTCGTCGGTCGCCCATACCGGCGCGTCGGGGCCGCTCACGTGCGGGCAGGTCATCTCGGGCTGGATTGCGAAGGCCAGCTGACGGACGCGGCGTCTGCTGCTCGGTCGCCGCCTGTCATAGGAGGCAGGCCGCAGCAGGTACTTGCACCCTGTCGCCAGTAGCTATGTGATACGGCGAATTTGTCCGTTGTCCGGCGGAATACATCAGCGCAGGCCGCAGTGAAAGCGAAAGGGAAGAAGCCCTGCGCAAGCGCAGGGTACTCAGTCCTGACTCTTGATCTGCGACAGGTAGTAGCGGTGCACGCGCCGAAGGTGAGCTGCCATCTCGTTGGCGGCCTCGTCCGCGTTGCGCTCCGCCAGTAGTTTGAGAAGCCGGCGCCGCGAGGGGAGCACAAAGCGGTTCTCGCTATAGCCGATCTGGGCCACGAACTCGGCCATGACTTTCAGGATAGCCTCCATCGTGAGAATCAGGATGGGGTTGCCGGAAATCTTGACGAGAAGACTATGGAATTCGAGATGTATCCGTGCACGCTCTTCGAAGTTGCCCGCCTTCTGCGCGGCCTCGGCAGCGGCCACGTTAGCCTGCAGTGCCTCAAGGTCCGCTTCAGTTGCCTTCACGCAAACGTCGCGAACCACCAGGTCGGCAAGCATGACTCGCGCCTCGGTCAGTTGCTCCGGGGTGATCGACCCGAGATAGTACAGGTCCCGCAGGCCGGTAATGACGACGTCCCGGTCGCCCTTCTTGATGAACGCGCCACCAGAAGCGCCCTTCTTGAGTTCGATGATGCCGGAAATCTCGAGCGCGCGCAGGGCTTCGCGCAAAGTGTTGCGGCTAACGCCGAAACGCACGCAAAGCTCCCGCTCCGGAGGGAGCTTCTGACCCGGCTTCAGCCGCCCTGCCATGACTTCTTGCCGGATTTGTCTGGCGATCTCGTCGAGTGCGCGGCTGACTGAGATCGGTTCAAAGGTTGCTTCTTCGGCAACAGCTGCTTGCCCGGTTTGGTCCATGGTCTGGTGCCTTTCCACTGCTTTACCCTCGTCTGCCCACGCGAAACGCGCTCTCGCAACGCGTTATCGGTCCCTTGAAGATTCTAGTATAGCGCAGCCGACATGACCATTGATATGACCAATGACCTATCTGAGTCGGCCTCGGGTCGCACCATTCTCATGGCTTCGCCGCAGCCGTCCTCAGGGGAAGCACTGATGTTTGATTCATTGACGTGCAATCCATCCACAATCTATCATTGGATCAACCAATGGTTCATATAGAGCCAAGAAAAACCGGAGACTTCAGTCCATGTGTCTTGGTGTCATCGTCAGCCCCGCATGCGGCCATTCGCGCCTGGCATGTTTGGTCGCATGTTTGGTCAATAGTTGAGTGAATACGCATGAAAGTACTCGTCGCAGTCAAGCGCGTGGTGGATTACAACGTCAAGGTCCGGGTGAAGTCGGACGGTACGGGCGTGGATCTGGCCAACGTCAAGATGAGCATGAACCCGTTTGACGAAATCGCCGTGGAAGAAGCGGTGCGTCTGCGGGAAGCCGGGGTGGTCACCGAGGTGATCGCCGTGTCCTGCGGCGTGAACCAGTGCCAGGAGACCCTGCGTACGGCGATGGCCATCGGCGCCGACCGCGGCATCCTGGTCGAGTCGAACGAAGACCTGCAACCGCTGGCGGTGGCCAAGCTGCTCAAGGCGCTGGTCGACAAGGAACAGCCGCAACTGGTGATCCTGGGCAAGCAGGCCATCGACGACGACTCCAACCAGACCGGCCAGATGCTGGCCGCGCTGGCAGGCCTGCCGCAAGCGACCTTCGCCTCCAAGGTGGTGGTGGCCGATGGCCGGGCGTCGGTGACGCGCGAAGTGGACGGCGGTCTGGAGACCCTGTCGATCAAGCTGCCGGCGATGGTGACCACCGACCTGCGCCTGAACGAGCCGCGCTATGTGACGCTGCCCAACATCATGAAGGCCAAGAAGAAGCAGCTCGACACCGTCAAGCCGGAAGATCTCGGCGTGGACGTGGCGCCCCGGCTGAAGACCCTCAAGGTCGTCGAGCCGCCCAAGCGCAGCGCGGGTGTGATGGTGCCGGACGTTGCGACGCTGGTGCAAAAGCTGAAGAACGAAGCCAAGGTCATCTGAGCGCGCCAGGAGATAAAACATGACTGCACTCGTCATTGCTGAACACGACAACCAATCCATCAAGGGCGCCACGCTGAACACCGTGACGGCAGCTCTCCAGTGCGGCGGCGACGTCCACGTGCTGGTGGCCGGCGCCAACGCCGCTGCTGCAGCCGCCGCTGCCGCCAAGATCGCCGGCGTGTCCAAGGTACTGCTGGCCGATGCCCCGTATTTCGGCGACGGCCTGGCCGAGAACGTGGCCGAGCAAGCGCTGGCCATCGCCAGCGACTACAGCCACATCCTGGCGCCCGCCACCCCCTACGGCAAGAACATCCTGCCGCGCGTGGCCGCCAAGCTGGACGTAGCCCAGCTGTCGGACATCACCAAGGTGGACGGCCCGGATACCTTCGAGCGCCCGATCTACGCCGGCAACGCGATCTCGACCGTGCAATCGTCGGACAAGGTCAAGGTCATCACCGTGCGCACCACCGGCTTTGACGCCGCCGCTGCCGAAGGTGGCTCGGCCGCCGTGGAAAACCTGCCGGCCGTGGCCGACGCCGGCATCTCGCAATTCGTTTCGCGCGAAGTGACCAAGAGCGACCGCCCCGAGCTGACCGCCGCCAAGATCATCGTGTCCGGTGGCCGTGGCGTGGGTTCCGGCGAGAACTACACCAAGGTGCTGACGCCGCTGGCCGACAAGCTGAACGCCGCGATGGGCGCATCCCGCGCCGCCGTCGATGCCGGCTTCGTGCCCAACGATTACCAGGTCGGCCAGACCGGCAAGATCGTTGCGCCGCAGCTGTACATCGCCGTCGGCATTTCCGGCGCGATCCAGCATCTGGCCGGCATGAAGGATTCCAAGGTGATCGTGGCGATCAACAAGGACGCCGAAGCGCCGATCTTCTCGGTGGCCGACTATGGCCTGGTGGGCGA
>NZ_JBYOJU010000028.1:0-139728 GCF_057798855.1 Cupriavidus sp. 96C5-1
GCGCGGTGGCTCCAGATTTTGGGTATTCGCCCCAAGCCGGGGCCACCGCGCCCACGACGAAACCTGCAAGGATAGGGAGACAGTGGCCATCCGCGCCGGTAACGGCAGATGCGTGGGCCACCACGGGCCATTGCCATCAGGGGCGCTATACTGAAACCAGTGCCATCCGCATTGGCAATGCCGTTCGCGCCGGTAGCGCCAGCAGTTTATTAGAACCGCCGCGCCCACCACGAATCCGCAAAGCCACCAATCCCGATAAGCCAGCCCCCCCTGCAAGGGGTCGCTTTCTTTTGGTTACTTTTCTTTACGAGTAAAGAAAAGTGACACCTCCATGTGCCCAAGAGCCTGACACCACTCCGCCTTTAGGCCCTGCAACCCTAAATCATGCCCCTAAAAAACCAAAGAATTAAATATAAATACTCCAAAAAAACCAACTGAAATAGCAATAACCATTGATGACCAGCTAAAAAAATCCATATTGCCGCAACCAGCACAGCCAGTTCTCGCAAGACCGGGCCGCCGCCCATCCCTACCATGGCTTCACACCGGCGCACCGCGCGGCCCGGCGCCCGGAGGCGCCAGCGGCGGCAGTGCGGCTGCGGCCGGATCGCCCTTGCGCAACGTCCAATCACCATGGCAAATATCGAATCCAGACTTTCCGCCGGCAGCGAAGCATTCCAGGCCAATCGCGCCGGCATGCTTGCCCTGCTGGAGCGTATCCGCGCCTTTGAACAGCGTGCCGCCAATACCTCCGCCGCCTCGCGGGAGCGCTTCGAGAAGCGCGGGCAACTACTGCCGCGCGAACGGCTGGCGCTGCTGCTCGACCCGGGTGCGCCCTTCATCGAGCTGTCCTCGCTGGCGGGGCTCGGGCTGGACAACCCGGACCTCGATAAAAGCGTGCCCGGCGGCGGGCTGATCGCAGGCATCGGCTTCGTGTCCGGCATCCGCTGCATGATCAGCGCCTCGGACTCCGGCATCAATGCCGGCGCCCTGCAACCCAAGGGCCTGGACAAGCAGCTGCGCGTGCAGGAGATCGCGCTGGAGAACAAGCTGCCCTACGTGCAGCTGGTGGAGAGCGCCGGCGCCAACCTGATGACCTACAAGGTCGAGGATTTTGTGCGCGGCGGGAACCTGTTCCGCAACCTGGCGCGCCTGTCGGCGGCCGGGCTGCCCGTGGTGACGGTGACGCACGGCTCGTCCACGGCCGGCGGCGCTTACCAGACCGGGCTGTCCGACTATATCATCATGGTGCGCGGCCGCTCGCGCGCCTTCCTGGCCGGCCCGCCGCTGCTGATGGCCGCCACCGGCGAAGTGGCCACCGAGGAAGAACTCGGCGGGGCGGTCATGCACACCACCGTGTCCGGCCTGGGCGACTACCTGGCCGAGGACGACCGCGATGCGCTGGGCATCGCGCGCGACATCCTGGGCAAGATCGACTGGCCGCGCGAGCAGCCCGCCGTGCGCGCCTTCAAGCCGCCGCGCTACGACGCCGAGGAGCTGCTGGGCGTGATGCCGATGGACCACAAGCGGCCGGTGGACATGAAGGAGGTCATCGCCCGCATCGCCGACGACTCCGACTTCCTCGAGTTCGGCGGGAACTACGGCGGCGCCACCGTGTGCGGCCATGTGCGGATCGAAGGCTGGCCGCTCGGCATCATCACCAACAACGGCCCGATCGACCCGGCCGGCGCCACCAAGGCCACGCACTTCATCCAGGCCTGCTGCCAGTCGCGCACGCCCATCCTCTACCTGAACAACACCACCGGCTTCATGGTGGGCCGCAGCTACGAGGAGGACGGCATCATCAAGCACGGCTCCAAGATGATCCAGGCAGTGAGCAATGCCACCGTGCCGCAGATCACGATCTACTGCGGCGCGTCGTTCGGCGCCGGCAACTACGGCATGTGCGGGCGCGGCTTCCATCCGCGCTTCTGCTTCTCGTGGCCCAACGCCAAGACTGCCGTGATGGGCGGCGAACAGGCCGCCCGCACGATGGCCATCGTCACCGAGGCCGCCATGAAACGCAAGGGCGGAGAAGCCGACACCGCCCAGCTCGAAGCGCTGCAAAAGGGCATCGTGGAACGGTTCGACCGCCAGATGAGCGTGTTCGTCACCAGCGCGCACGTGCTGGACGACGGCGTGATCGACCCGCGCAGCACGCGCGCCGTGCTGGCCAACGTGCTGGCGATCTGCCGCGAAGGGGACGCCCGCGCGCCGCAACCCATGCAGTTCGCCGTGGCGCGCCCCTGAGGCGGCCGCCGGCAGACCAACCCGACACAAGGATCCGCGACATGCAACTCACCACCGAACACGAGGCGCTGCGCGCCACCATCAAGCGCTTCATCGCCGAACAGGTCAACCCATATGTGGACGCATGGGAAGAGGCCGAGATATTCCCCGCGCACGAGGTCTTCCGCAAGATGGGCGCACTGGGGCTGCTGGGCCTGTCCAAGCCCGAAGCCGACGGCGGCTCGGGGCTCGACTACTCCTACAGCGCCGTGCTGGCCGAGACCCTGGCCGACATCAACTGTGGGGGCGTGCCGATGGCCATCGGCGTGCAGACCGACATGGCGACGCCCGCGCTCGCCCACCACGGCAGCGAGGAAGTGCGGCGCGAGTTCCTGGCGCCCGCCATCAGCGGCGAATACGTGGCCTGCCTGGGGGTGTCCGAGGTGGGCAGCGGTTCCGACGTGGCATCGATCAAGACCACCGCGCGCCGCGACGGCGACGACTACATCATCAACGGCGGCAAGATGTGGACCACCAACGGCACCCAGGCTGACTTTTGCTGCGTGCTGGCCAACACCTCGGACGGCGCGCCTCACCGCAACAAGACGCTGATCGTGGTGCCGATGAAGACGCGCGGCGTCTCCGTGGCCAAGAAGATCCGCAAGATCGGCATGGACTCGTCCGACACGGCACAGCTCTACTTCGACGACGTGCGCGTGCCGCAGCGCTGGCGCATCGGCGAGGAGGGCATGGGTTTCACCTACCAGATGGAGCAGTTCCAGGTGGAGCGCCTGTGGGGCGCGCTGAACACCTGCGGGGTGTGCCAGAAGGCCATCGGCCTGACCATCGAATACACCCGCGAGCGCAAGGCCTTCGGCCGCTCGATCCTGGACAACCAGTGGGTGCACTACACCCTGGCCGAGCTGCAGACCGAGGTGGAGGCGCTGCACGCGCTGTGCTGGCGCGCCGTGGGGATGATGGTGCGCGGCGAGGATGCCACGCGCCTGGCGACCATGGCCAAGCTCAAGGCCGGCCGCCTGGTGCGCGAGGTATCGGACCGCAGCCTGCAGTTCTGGGGCGGCATGGGCTATGTGATGGAAAGCCCGGTCTCGCGGATCTTCCGCGACGGGCGGCTGACCTCCATCGGCGGCGGCGCGGACGAAGTCATGCTGCAGATCCTGTGCAAGTACATGGGTACCTTCCCGCAAGGGAAGTAGGCGCAGGGCAGGCCAGACAGAACAACATCCATATCGGGGCACCATGAAGCAGTCCACGCCATTCCACAAGATCCTGATCGCCAACCGCGGCGAGATCGCCCTGCGCGTGATGCGCAGCGCGGCCGCGCTCGGCTACCGCACGGTGGCGGTCTATTCGAGCGCCGATGCCGGCGCCCGCCACGCCGCCGAGGCCGACCAGGCGGTGCATATCGGCGACGCCGCGCCGGCGCAGTCCTACCTGCGCATCGAGGCCATCATCGACGCGGCCCGCCGCACCGGCGCCGATGCGGTGCATCCCGGCTACGGCTTCCTGGCCGAGAACGCGGCCTTCGCGCGCGCTTGCCGCGAGGCCGGGCTGGTCTTTATCGGGCCATCGCCCGAGTCCATCCTCGCGATGGGCAACAAGGCCGGCGCCAAGCGGCTCATGATGGCGGCGGACGTGCCTTGCATCCCCGGCTATCAAGGCGAAGACCAGAACGAAGCGCGGCTGTGCGCCGAAGCCGAACGCATTGGCTTCCCAGTGATGATCAAGGCCACGGCGGGCGGCGGCGGGCGCGGCATGCGGCTGGTACCGGACGCGCGCGCCTTCGCCGAGCTGCTGCGCAGCGCGCGCTCGGAGGCGCAGGGCGCCTTCGGCGATCCGGAGGTGATCCTGGAGCGTGCCGTCGTCGAGCCGCGCCACATCGAGATCCAGATCCTGGCCGACCGCTACGGCAACGCCATCCACCTGGGCGAGCGCGACTGCTCGGTGCAGCGCCGCCACCAGAAACTGATCGAGGAGGCGCCATCGCCCGCCGTGAGCCCGGAACTGCGCGCCCGTATGGGCGCCACCGCCGTGGCCGCGGTCAAGGCGATCGGCTACGAAGGCGCCGGCACGCTGGAATTCCTGCTCGACCGCGACGGCAACTACTACTTCATGGAGATGAACACGCGGCTGCAGGTGGAGCATCCGGTCACGGAGGCCATCACCGGGCTGGACCTGGTGGCGCTGCAGTTGCGCATCGCCGCCGGCGAGCCGCTGCCGCTGGCGCAGAAAGACGTGCGCTTCTCCGGCCATGCCATCGAGGTCCGGCTGTGCGCCGAGGACGCGCAGCAGGGGTTCATGCCGCAGAGCGGCACGGTGGCGCTGTGGCAGGCTCCGGCCGCGCTGCGGACCGAGCATGCGCTGCAAAGCGGCGCGGCGATCCCGCCATACTACGACTCCATGATCGCCAAGCTGGTCAGCCACGGCGCGGACCGGGAGGAAGCCCGCCGCAGGCTGGCGCGCGGGCTGGAGGACCTGGTGGCGCTGGGCGTGACCACCAACCAGGCCTTCCTGGCGCGCTGCCTGGCGCATCCCGCCTTTGCCGCGGGCGAGGCGACCACCGCCTTTATCGGCCAGCACCAGGACGCGCTGCTGCGCGAGGACCCCGCCCGGCACGGGCGCGCCGCCGCGCTGGCCGCGCTGCTGCTCTACGAGACCGCGCCTGGCCGCGCGCCGGGCGTGCCGTCCGCCAGCCTGTCACCGGCGCTGCCGATCGGGCTGCGCTATCGCGTGGCCGGTGCCGAGCACCAGGCCAGCCTGGCATTCCTGGGGGCCAACCGCTTCGAGGTCCGTCTCGGCGAGGCACGCCACGCCTTCGAAACCCTCCAGCTGACGGCAAGCACGGTGCGCTTTTGCTGCGACGGCGTGGTCGAAAGCGCGGTGTTCCATCGCGACGGCAACACGCTGCTGCTGCGGTACCAGGGCCACCCGGTGCGGGTCGAGGACCATACCCGCATTACCGCGGAACGCGCCGGCGAGGCGGCCGGCGACGGCAAGCTGCGCGCCTCCATGAACGGCCGCGTGGTCAATGTGATGGTGGCCGCCGGCGACCGCGTGGAAGCCGGCCAGCCCATGGTCACGCTCGAAGCCATGAAGATGGAACATATCCACGTGGCGCCGGCCGCTGGCCGCGTCGGCGCGGTGCACGTGCAGGTGGGCGACCAGGCCGCGGCCATGCGCGTGATCGCCGAGATCGAGTTCGAGGCGCAGGCGGCATGAGCGCGCCATGCCTTGCGCCATGTCTTCCAATCGATGTCTTCCAACTCTTTCAGTTCTTCCAATTCTTCCAATTCTTCCAATAGCGAGCAAGACACCATGAGCGAAACGGAAACCCCGGCTGTCCTGCACGAGCAGCGCGGCGCCGCGTTCTGGATCACCATCAACCGGCCCGACAAGCGCAACGCCATCAACAAGGAGGTGGTGGCCGGCATCCGCGCGGGCTACCGTGCCGCCCACGCGGACTCCTCGGTACGCGCCATCGTGCTGACCGGCGCGGGCGACAAGGCCTTCTGCGCCGGCGGCGACCTGCAGCCCGGCAAGGGCTTCGCCTTCGACCTGTCGCAGCCCAACCTGGACTACGCCGACATGCTGCGCGAAGCGCAGCAGGCCACGCTGCCCACCATCGCCCGCGTCAACGGCACCTGCATGGCCGGCGGCATGGGCCTGCTGTGCATGACCGACATGGCCGTGGCCGCCGACAACGCGCTGTTCGGCCTGCCCGAGGTGAAGGTGGGGGTGTTCCCGATGCAGGTGCTGAGCCTGCTGCAGGCACTGGCGCCGCTACGGCTGGTGCGCGAGTGGTGCATCAGCGGCGAGCCGTTCTCCGCCGCCGAGGCCAAGGCCGCCGGCCTGGTCAACCACCTGGCCGCGCCGGGCGAACTGGATGCCCGCACCGAGTGGCTGGTGGCGCGCGTGGCCGACAAATCGCCCACCGCGATCCGGCGCGGCAAGTACGCCATGCAGGCCATGGCGTCGATGAGCTTCGCCGAAGGCATCGCCTATACCGAAAGCCAGATCGCGCTGCTGGCCATGACGGAGGACGCCCGCGAAGGGCTGGCCGCCTTCAACGAAAAGCGCAAGCCGGTCTGGACCGGCAGATGATGGCGCCGGCGCCCGCCGGCAATTTGTCAGACAACTTGCGAGATGGAACTTGCGAGACAGGGGAGTCGCATATGGGAGATGCCGTGACTGGGAAGCCATCCTCACTGTCGCCGGGCGATAGCCCCGGCATGCTCGCGCTGGGCATGGCCGACTGGCTGTGCCGGCGCGCCGCGCGCGGGCCGCAGCGGCCGGCGCTGACCTGCGCCGGCCAGACCTGGACCTACGCCGAGCTGGTGGCCAGGACCGGCCGGATGGCCACGGTGCTGGCGGCCGGCGGCGTGCAGCCAGGCCAGCGCGTAGGCTACCTGGGGCTGAACGATCCCCTGTTCCTGGTCACGCAATTCGCCTGCGGCTGGCTGGGCGCCGTCTTCGTGCCGCTCAACTTCCGCCTGACCGGCCCGGAACTGGCCTTCATCGTCAACGATGCCGGCGTGCACACGCTGTTTGCCGACGACGGCTACACCGGCCTGATCGACGAAGTCCGCCCCCGGCTGGAATGCCAGCGCTACCTGGGCCGCACCGCCGCGCCGGGCTGGGAAGGGCTGGATGCGCTGATGGCAAAGGCCGCGCAGGCCGGCGCCGTGCCGCCGCTGGCCGCCACCCACCCCGACGACGTGGCCGCCGTGATGTACACGTCCGGCACCACCGGCAACCCCAAGGGCGCCATGCTGACGCACGGCAACTTCTGGTCCAACAACCTCAACGTGATGTTGATGAGCGACATCGCCAGCACCGATGTCGCGCTCAACTTCGCCCCGCTGTTCCATGTGGGCGGCATGTGCTGCGTTACCTTGCCGATCCTGATGGCCGGAGGCCATCTTGTCCTGCAGCGCAGCTTCGACCCCGCCGGCGTGATGCAGGACGTGGCCGAACACCGTGTCACGGTCAGCTTTGCCGTGCCCGCCATGCTGCTGTTCGTCAGCCAGCACCCGGATTTCGAGCGGGCGGACCTGTCCAGCCTGCGCAGCATCTCGGTAGGCGGCGCGCCGATGCCGGAGCCGCTGCTGCGGCTGTTCTCCGCGCGCGGCATCCCGGTCAACCAGGGCTATGGGCTGACCGAGACCGCCGCCGCCACCACCTTCCTGGCCCCCGAGCGGGCCCACGACAAGCTGGGCTCCTGCGGCACCCCGGCGTTCCTGACCGAGGTGTGCGTTCGGGCATTCGACGGCACGCCGGTCACCGCCCCGCACGAGCGCGGCGAGCTCTGCGTGCGCGGCGCAAACGTGATGAAGGGCTACTGGAACCGGCCCGACGCCACGGCCGGCGCCTTCTACGAAGGCGGCTGGTTCCGCACCGGCGATGTGGGATACGCCGACGAAGAGGGCTTCTACTACATCTGCGACCGCCTCAAGGACATGGTCATCACCGGCGGCGAGAACGTCTACCCGGCCGAAGTGGAAAGCGTGCTGTACGAGCACCCGGCCATCGCCGAAGTCGCAGTGATCGGCGCCCCCGACCCGCGCTGGGGCGAGCACGTGGTGGCCGTGGTGGCGCTCAAGCCGGGCGCCAGCCTGACGCTCGAAGCCTTGCAGGCCTTCGCCGAAACCAGGCTGGCACGCTACAAGCTGCCGCGCGAACTGCGCGTGGTGGCGGCGCTGCCGCGCAATCCGACCGGCAAGGTACTCAAGATCCGCCTGAGGGAACAGGCCACGGCCTAGGGCAGGGCGAGGACAAGAACTTCAGGAGATAAGCCATGGCCGGACCGACGATCGATTTCTGGCAGGCCCGCTTCGAGGCCGGCCAGACCCCGTGGGAGCGCGATACCGCCAGCCCGCAACTGGGCAAATGGCTGGCCGCCGGCGAGATCCGGCCAGGGGAGGATGTCGTCGTGCCGGGCTGCGGCGGCGGCTGGGAAGTCGCCGCCCTGGCCGCCCACGGCGTGCGCGTGCGCGGCCTCGACTATGCACCCGCCGCGCTGGCACGGGCGGCCGGCCGCCTGGAGCGGCAAGGCCTGCGGGCGCCGCTGGAGCAGGCGGACGTGCTGCAATGGCAGCCGCCGGGGGCTGTCGATGCCGTCTACGAACAGACCTGCCTGTGTGCCTTGCACCCGGACCACTGGACGCGCTACGCCGACCAGCTCCACGCGTGGCTGCGGCCCGGCGGGCGGCTGTTCGCCCTGTTCATGCAGATGCGCCGCGATAGTGCCGCGCAGGGCATCGTCGAAGGCCCGCCTTATCACTGCGATATCAACGCCATGCGCGCCTTGTTCCCGGCCGGGCGCTGGGAATGGCCAAAGCCGCCATTTGCCGCGGTGATGCATTCCAATGGGGCGTTTGAACTGGCGATGGTGCTGGAGCGGCGCTGATCCCGGGGCTCAGGGACCTCACGCCTGGCTTTCGAAAGCCACGTTCCGGCAAGATCCAGAGCACACAGCAAAGTGTGATCGAAAAGGCGCCATCGCCTGTCAAGCTTCTGCCTGAAGGCCTTCAGCGACGGGAAGCATGCCGCCGCCGCACGCTCGCAGGCCGGCCTGTTGGACACCTATACCCCTATACCTATATCCAACACGGCAAACGTGGCCAGGAAGGCGGCAGCAAGTGTGCCGGATCATAGGTATGGAGCGGCTTTGGACAGTCGGGAGCAAGTCCGGGATTGCCCATTGCCGTACCCGTGACCTATCGTTACTCAGGTGCAGACCTCGGCGCAGGACGTCCCCCCGGAGGCCCCAAGGAGAAGCCATGAGCAAGAAGTCCCATATCACGACTTATATTGTCATCGCGATGATTCTCGGCGGCCTGGTCGGATACGCTTGCCACACTGCCTTCCCGGATCCCAGGCTCGCGAAAGACGTTGCCGGATACATCTCGATCGTCACCGACGTGTTCCTGCGGCTGATCAAGATGATCATCGCGCCGCTGGTCTTCTCCACGCTTGTGATCGGCATTGCACACATGGGCGATGCCAGTACCGTGGGGCGCGTCGGCGTCAAGGCATTGGGCTGGTTCATCACCGCGTCGCTGGTATCCCTGACGCTGGGCCTGATCATGGCCACCCTGATGCAGCCGGGCAGCCACATCGGCCTGCCTCTGCCCGAGGTGGGCGCCGCCACCAACCTCAAGACCAACGCCTTCACGCTGAAAGACTTCGTGGCCCACACGGTGCCCAGATCCGTGGCCGAGGCGATGGCCAACAACGAAATCCTGCAGATCGTGGTCTTCTCGATCTTCTTCGGCACGGCCCTGTCCGCCCTCGGCGAGCGGGGCGCGCGGATGGCCGGCGTGATCGAGGACCTGGCGCAGGTGATGCTGAAGATCACCGGTGCGGTAATGTGGCTGGCGCCGGTGGCGGTGTTCGCCGCCATTGCATCGACAGTGACGACGCAAGGCCTTGGCATCCTCCTGACCTTTGCCAAGTTCATGGGCAGCTTCTACCTGGCCCTGATCGTGCTGTGGGGGCTGCTGACACTGGCGGGCATGGTGTTCCTCGGCAAACGGACCTTCACGCTGATCCGCCTGATCCGCGAACCGTTCCTGCTGTCGTTCTCCACGGCGAGTTCGGAAGCCGCTTACCCCAAGCTGCTGGAAGCGCTCGACCGGTTCGGCGTCAACCGCAAGATCTCCAGCTTTGTGCTGCCGTTGGGCTACTCGTTCAACCTGGACGGGTCGATGATGTATTGCACATTCGCGGTCCTGTTCATCGCCCAGGCGTACGACATTCACCTGCCGCTGGGCACCCAGATCACCATGCTGCTGCTATTGATGCTCACGTCGAAGGGGATGGCGGGCGTGCCGCGCGCATCGCTGGTGGTGATCGCGGCCACGCTGAACCAGTTCAACATGCCGGAAGCGGGCCTGCTGCTGATCATGGGCGTCGATCAGTTTCTCGACATGGGCCGCTCGGCGACCAATGCCGTGGGGAACTCGATCGCCTCCGCCGTGGTGGCCAAGTGGGAAGGCCAGCTCGCCGAGTCCACCCTTGATGAGGGCGAGGGCGGCATCGGGGGCGAGCCGGTGCCGCTGCACAAGCCGGACGCCGTGCACGCGTAGCCGTCTGGGCGCAGACCTGGGAGGAGCGCGCATGCATTCCCTACAAGTACGCCAGTGGATCCTGGCCGGCCGCCCGATGCTGCAGGCTGCCATGGCCCTGTGCATGGCGATATGCGTTGGCATCGTTTCGGCGCAGGAACCCATCGAACTGGCCGGCACGCTGAAAAAGGCCAAGGACACCGGCAGCCTGACCATCGGCTATCGGGAGTCGTCCCTGCCGTTCTCGTATCTGAATCAGGCCCACAGGCCGATCGGGTACTCGATCGACATCTGCACGGCCATCGTGCAGGCCGCCGGAGCGGAAGTCGGACGCGAGCTGTCGATCCAGTGGGTGCCTGTCACGTCCGAAAACCGCTTTGACGCCATTGTCTCGGGCAAGATCGACCTGGAGTGCGGATCGACCACCCGCAACACCGAGCGTCAGCAGCTTGCCGCATTCTCGCCGGTGATCTTCATTGCCGGTACCAAGCTGATGGTGCCGCATGGCTCGCCAATCAGATCGTTCCGTGACCTGAAGGGCAAGACCGTGGTCGCCACGGCGGGCACGACCAACGCCCAGGCGCTGGAACGGCTGTCCGCCCGCTTTGATCTGGGACTGAAGATCATCCGGGCGCGCGACCATGCCGATGCGTTCGAGGTGCTGCGGCACGGCGGCGCCGACGCCTATGCGGGAGACGATGTGCTCCTGTACGGCTTCCTTGCCAAATACGCCGCCGGCAAGAAGTTCGACATCACCCGCGATTTTCTCTCCTACGATCCGTACGGGATCATGCTGCGCAAGGGCGATCCCCAGTTCTCGGCCGTCGTGGACAAGGCCGTTCGCGACCTGATCACCTCCGGAGAGCTGGAGCGCCTGTACAAGCAATGGTTTCTCAACCGGCTGCCCACTGGCGAGCGTCTTGGCATTCCGATGAGCGCGCAACTGGAGGACCTCATCGGTGCGACGCCGGAACAGCCGAACTAGAAGCGCATCGGCACAAACCGGTGTCAAAAATGACGCCCGCAAAACACGTGGATGGCCGCCGCTCAGCCTGATTCCTCAAACATCGAAATAGAGATAAAACTCCCACGGGTGCGGCCGCAGCTTCAACGTATCGATCTCGCGCCTGCGCTTGTAGTCGATCCAGGTGCTGATCACGTCTTCCGTAAAGACGTCCCCTTTTAGCAGGAAAGCCGAATCGGCCTCCAGCGCCGACAGGGATTCCTCGAGCGACCCCGGGACCTGGCGGATCTTTGCGGCCTCCTCGCGCGGCAGCTCATAAATGTTCTTGTCGAGCGGAGCGCCCGGATCGGTCTGGTTTTCGATGCCGTCCAGCCCGGCCAGCAGCATTGCCGAAAAAGCAAGGTAGGCATTGGCGGAAGGATCGGGGCAGCGGAATTCCACGCGCCTCGCGCCCGGCGCAGCGGAATACATCGGGATCCTCGCGGCGGCGGAACGATTGCGCTGCGACATGGCCAGGTTGACCGGTGCTTCGTAGCCCGGCACCAGGCGCTTGTAGGAATTCGTGCTCGGGGCGCACAAAGCCATCAGGGCCGGAGCGTGCCTGAGCAAGCCGCCGATGTACCAGCGGCACATTTCGGATGTCAGCGCCCAGCCGGCCGCATCGAAGAACAGGTTCTCGCCGTCCTTCCACAGGCTCTGGTGGCAATGCATGCCGCTTGCGTTGTCCGCGAACAGGGGCTTTGGCATGAACGTCGCGACCTTGCCATGCCGGCGCGCCACGTTCTTGCAGATGTACTTGTACATCATCACGTTGTCCGCCATCCGGGTCAGCGGCGCAAAGCGCATGTCGATCTCGTTCTGGCCCGCGGTCGCCACCTCATGGTGATGGATCTCGACCTGGATGCCGGCCTCCATCAGCGCCAGGACGATCTCGGAGCGGATGTCCTGCAATGTGTCGTGTGGCGGGACAGGAAAGTAGCCTTCCTTGTAGCGTTGCTTGTAGCCGAGGTTGCCCCCGCCATAGGCACCCTCGTCGCGACCCGAGGTCCATTCCCCTTCGGCCGATTCCACATGGTAGTAGCCTGAGTGCTGGTCCTGTCCAAAGCGGATGGAATCGAATATGAAGAACTCCAGCTCGGGGCCGAAGTAGCAAGTCGTGGCGAGGCCGGTCCGCTGCAGGTACGACTCCGCCTTTCTGGCGATATGACGCGGATCGCGGGAATAAGGCTGCTGCAGAACCGGGTCCAGCACGTCGCAGATGATCGATAACGTCGGCGTTTCGCAGAACGGATCGACAAAGGCGGTCGCCGGGTCCGGCCTCACCAGCATGTCGGACTCGTGAATCTCCTGGAAGCCGCGAATCGAGGAGCCGTCGAAGCCGATGCCCGACGTGAAAAGCTCGTCGTTGACTTCGGGCAGGGTAATCGAGAAGTGTTGCCACAGACCGGGCAGGTCCGTGAACCGGAGGTCGACCACCTGGATGCCGTGCTTCCTGATCAGGTCGATCACGTCGCCCGGATGATTCGGCCGCTCGACGCGATAACTCCCCGGCTCGATTGAGACCATCGACATGGCTGCCTCCCTTGTCTGGCTGCGGCATAGTCCAACCTTAGTCCGTCCGGACCTGGAAGAAAAGCGCGCTGGGCGCACGTGCCGCCAGCGCAACTTGTGGGGCTATCACGGCTGGCGCGATTCACCCAGGCAGCGCCTGGAGCGGCAAGGCCTGCGGGCACCGCTGGAGCAGCAGTTGGGCCAGGCAGTAGACCGGGTGCAAGCGCTGTACCGAGGTAGGCGAAGTCCGTCCGTGACCCGCACCCCGGGGTTACGCGCGACGGTGCGGTGAACCGATTTTCGGAAAAGTCAGGGCATCACCGATGAAATTTCCCAAACAACACTGACCGCATCTGCCGCCAACATCGGCGCAGCAGCCAATCAAGCACCCCCATCGTGGGTAATCCCCAACCCGCCGTAGCCAGTCCGCACAAGCGCCACCCCGATAGTTTTGTTACGGTGACACGGGCTGGCGGAAGGGCGGCACGTTCGGCCGCAAGCAGCCAACCGGTCTGCGCCGGAACCGCAATCGACGCGCTTCCCGCGACCGCCCCCGACACATCGCGCGGCCAGCGCGCCACGGCACAACCGGGACAGGAGACAAGATTGGAGATTCTCCAGCTAACCATCTCAGGCATAGCGCTGGGCTGCATCTATGCGCTGATCGCCCTGGGCTTCGTGCTGATCTACAAGGCCACCGAGACCGTGAACTTTGCCCAGGGCGAGTTCATGATGCTGGGCGCCTTTGCCGGCGTGGTGCTGACCATGATGGGGCTGCCGCTGTGGCTGGCGGTGCCGTTGACGGTGGCGGGCATGGCGGGTTTCGGCATGCTGGTGGAGCGGCTGGCGATCCGGCCGATCCTGGGCCAGCCGCAGTTCACGGTGGTGATGCTGACCATCGGCATGGGCTACGTGATGCGCGGCCTGATCACCATGGTGCCGGGCATCGGCGCTGGCACGCATACGCTGCCGGTGCCTTACCAGGGCATGGTGTGGCGCACGGGCGGGCTGGTGCTGAGCGTGGAGCAGGTGGCGGTGATCGCGGTGACGGCGGCGCTGTGCGTGCTGCTCTATCTGGTGTTCCGCTACAGCCGTATCGGCGTGGCCATGCAGGCCAGCTCGCAGAACCAGCTCGCGGCTTATTACATGGGCATTCCGGTGCGGCGCCTGAATGGGCTGGTGTGGGGCCTGTCGGCCGCGGTGGCGGCGCTGGCGGGGCTGTTGCTGGCGCCCATCACCTTTGTCCACGCGAGCATGGGCCTGCTGGGGCTGAAGGCTTTCCCGGCCGCGGTGGTGGGCGGGTTCGGCAGCCTGCCCGGCGCCATCGTGGGCGGGCTGGTGATCGGGGTGGTGGAGTCGCTGGCGGGCTTTTACCTGCCGGAGGGCTTCAAGGATGTGGCGGCCTATGTGGTGGTGCTGATCATGCTGGCGGTCAAACCCAACGGCCTGTTCGGCGAGAACCTGCGCAAGAAGGTATAGCGATGCGATTCCTCTTCAAGACCGACTACCGCCAGGACCTGCGCCTGGCCCGCCAGCCCGGCCAGCGGCTGTGGTATGGGCTGCTGATGGCCTGCCTGCTGGTGGCGCCGGGCTGGGCCAGCAGTTACTGGGTCGCGCAGCTTGGCTTTGTGCTGATCTATGCGATCGCCGGGCTGGGGTTGATGGTGCTGTCCGGGTTCACCGGGCTGCTGTCGATCGGGCATGCGGCCTTTCTCGGCGTGGGGGCGTATGCGCAGGCCTGGCTGACCGGCCACGGCGTGCCGTTCGTGCCGGCCCTGGTGGCCTCGGCGGCGCTGTCGGCGCTGGCCGGTGTGGTGGTGGGGCTGCCGGCGCTGCGGGTCAAGGGCATCTACCTGGCCATCGCCACGCTGGCCTTCGGCTTTATCGTCGAGGAGGGGCTGGCGCGCTGGGAGGGCGTGACCGGGGGCAACGCCGGGCTGGCGGTAGGCGCGCCGGAACTGGCTGGCTACACGCTGGACAGCCCGGTGGCGTTCTATTACCTGTCGCTGGCGGTCTGCGTGCTGGCCACGCTGGGCGTGCTCAACCTGCTGCGCGGCGCGACCGGGCGGGCCTTTATCGCGATCCGCGATTCCGAGATCTCGGCGCAGAGCATGGGCATCCACCTGGCGCGCTACAAGACCCTGTCGTTCGCGCTGTCGGCGGCGCTGGTGGGCCTGGCCGGCGCGCTGTACGCGCACAAGCTGCGCTTTATCTCGCCCGAGCAGTTCGGCATCGGCCAGTCCATCGACCTGTTGCTGCTGGTGGTGGTGGGCGGCCTGGGTTCCGTGCACGGCGCGTTCCTGGGCGCGGCGTTCCTGATCGTGATGCCGCAGCTGATCGTGCTGGCCAAGGACTGGCTGCCGCCGGCCATGGCGCAGGCCAGCGGCTTGCAAGCGCTGATCTACGGGCTGGTGCTGATGGCCTTCGTGCTGTTCGAGCCGATGGGGCTGTACGGGCGCTGGTGCAAGATCCGCACCTACCTGGAGCTGTTTCCCTTCTACCGCCAGGGCATGTTCCGGCGCCAGAAGGCGTTCCAGCGCTCCGAGCGCCTGAAATAAGGAGACCTGGACCATGTCGCACAGCCATTCCGATACCCTGCTGAGCGTGCGCGACCTGACGGTGCGCTTTGGCGGCGTGCTGGCGCTCAACGGCGTGAGCTTCGACGTGCGCCGCGGCGAGGTCTTTACGCTGATCGGCCCCAACGGGGCCGGCAAGACCACGGTCTTCAACCTGATCAGCCGCATCTACCCGCCCACCAGCGGCGAGATCCTGTGGCAGGGCGAGGCGCTCACGCGCATGCCGCCGCACGCCATTGCGGCGCAGGGCATCGCGCGCACCTTCCAGAATATCGAGCTGTTCGAGCACGCCACGGTGCTGCAGAACCTGCTGATCGGCCACCACACGCACCGTGCCGCCGGCTTCTGGGCGGACCTGCTGTTCACGCCCGCGGCGCGCCGCTCGGAGCTGGCCGCGCGCCGCAAGGCCGAGGAAATGATCGAGCTGCTGGACCTGCAGGCGCACCGCGACGCGCTGGTGGCGGGCCTGCCCTATGGCGTGCGCAAGGTGGTGGAGCTGGCGCGCGCGCTGTGCAGCGGGCCGCGCCTGTTGCTGCTGGACGAGCCATCGTCGGGGCTCAATGTGGAGGAGACCGAGGACATGGCGTGGTGGATCCGCGATATCCGCAGCGAACTGGGCATCACCGTGCTGATGGTGGAGCACGATATGAGCCTGGTGTCGCGCGTGTCGGACCGGGTGCTGGCGATGAGCCAGGGCCAGGTGCTGGCGCAGGGCACGCCGGCCGCGGTGCAGGCGCACCCGGGGGTGATCGAGGCCTACCTTGGCACCGTGGACGATGTGGCTTCGCTGCGGAGGGCGGCATGAATCTCGCGCAAGGCGCAGACAAGCTGCGCGGCCTGCAGCCAGCCCCGGTGCTGGCGCTGGCCAATGTGGAAAGCGCCTACGGTCCGGTCAAGGCGATCCGCGGGGTGAGCCTGAGCGTGGCGCCGGGCAGCATCGCCACCGTGCTGGGCGCCAACGGCGCCGGCAAGACCACCATCCTCAAGACCATTTCCGGAGTGCTGGACCCCACCCGCGGCGGCATCGCCTTCAAGGGCGCGAGCATTGCCGGGCTGGATCCGGCGCAGATCGTGCGGCGCGGCCTGAGCCATGTGCCGGAGGGCAGGGAGGTGTTCCCGCTGCTGTCGGTGCGCGACAACCTGCTGATGGGCGCCTACACCCGGCGCGACCGCGACGGCGTGGCCCGCGACATGGAAGCCGTGTACGGCTATTTCCCGGTGCTGCGCGAGCGCGCCGGCCAGGACGCGGGCCTGCTGTCGGGCGGGCAGCAGCAGATGCTGGCGATCTCGCGCGCGCTGATGGCCGCGCCCGAGCTGATCCTGCTGGACGAGCCAAGCCTGGGCCTGTCGCCCAAGCTTACCAAGGACATCTTCGAGATCGTGGTACGCATCAACCGCGAGCGCGGCACCACCATCCTGCTGGTGGAACAGAACGCCAATATGGCGCTCAACGCGGCGGACTACGGCTATGTGCTGGAGAACGGCCGCATCGTGGCCGAGGACACCTGCGCCGCGCTGCGCGAGAAGGACGATATCAAGGAGTTCTACCTCGGCATGAAAGACAGCGGCGTGCGCGGCGAGCGGCGCTGGAAGAAGCGCAAGACCTGGCGCTAGCCCGCGATCCCGATCCCGACTGACCGTTTTTCCCCGGAGAGCCATCCATGGCGAAACCAGCAGCGCACACCATGCAGCCCTTGTCCGAAGCCGCGTTCGAGACCCTGCCGCAGATGTTCTGGCACGCCGTCGACGTGCGCGGCGACGCCGTGATGATGCGGCAGAAGGATCTCGGCATCTGGCGCAGCTACAGCTGGCGCGAGGTGGGCGAGATCGTGGCCGACGTGGCGGCGGGGCTGGCGGCGCTGGGCCTGCAGCCGGGCGAAGTGGTCTCGGTGCTGTCGAACACCAGCCGCGAATGGGTGTGGAGCGACCTGGGCGCGCTCACGGCCGGCGCGGTGGTGAGCGGTATCTATCCGACCGATGCGCCGCCGCAGGTGGAATACCTGTGCCAGGACTCCGGCACCGTGGTCCTGTTCGTTGAAAACGAGGAGCAGCTCGACAAATACCTGGAGGTGCGCGAGCGCCTGCCCGGCCTGCGCCGCGTGGTGGTGTTCGACATGGAGGGGCTGGCCGGCTTCGAGGATGCCGCGGTGATGAGCTTCGACGCGCTGCTGGCGCTGGGCCGCCAGGCGCGCGCGCGGCAGCCGGACTGGCTGGCGGCCAGGCGTGCCGCCGGCGGCGGCGAGGCGCTGGCGGTGCTGGTATACACGTCCGGCACCACGGGACGGCCCAAGGGCGCCATGCTGTCGCACCGCAACGTGCTGCGCAGTTGCCTGACGCTGCGCGCGTTCCTGCCCGCCACCACGGTGGGCGAGCGCATGGCGTTCCTGCCGCTGTGCCATGTCTCCGAGCGGATCTTCGGCGAATACTACGCGATCCTGTGCGGCGCGGTGGCCAACTTCGTCGAGAACCCGGACACCATCTTCGACAATATCCGCGAGATCCAGCCCGACGCCTTCCTGGCGGTGCCGCGCGTGTGGGAAAAGATGTACTCCAGCGTCACCATCGCCGTGCGCGAAGCCACCGGCCTGCAGCGCCGCGCCTATGCCTGGGCGATGGCGGCCGGGCAGGCCCGCGTGCACGAGGCGGGGCAGGAGCCGCGGCTGGCCCCCGGGGCGCGCCTGAAGCTGTGGCTGGCCGATACGCTGGTGCTGGGCAATGTGCGCCGCATGATGGGCCTGAACCGCGTGCAACTGGCGGTGACCGGCGCGGCGCCGATCTCGCCGGACCTGATCCGCTGGTATATGGCGCTGGGCATCGAGCTGCACGAGCTGTGGGGCATGACCGAGATCACCGGGGCCGCCACCTGCAACCCGCCGGGGCGCACGCGCCCGGGCAGCATCGGCGTGGCCCTGCCGCAGACGGAGGTGCGTATCTCGCACGAGGGCGAGCTGCTGGTGCGCGGACCGCAGGTCTTCATGGGCTACCTGAACCTGCCCGCCAAGACCGCCGAGACCATGGTGGATGGCTGGCTGCGCACCGGCGACATGGGCCGGGTGGACGAGCAGGGCTATTTCTATATCACGGACCGCATGAAGGACCTGATCATCACGGCCGGCGGCAAGAACGTCACGCCCTCCGAGTGGGAGAACCAGCTCAAGTTCAGCCCCTACGTGACCGACGCCGTGGTGATCGGCGACCGCCGGCCCTACCTGAGCTGCCTGGTGATGATCGACCAGGACAACGTGGAGCAGTGGGCCCAGGAGCACGACGTGCACTTCTCTGACTACGGCTCGCTGTGCCGCAGCAAGGAGGTCGTTGCGCTGGTGGGGCAAGAGATCGACAAGGTCAACCAGCAGTTCGCGCGGGTCGAGCAGATCAAGGCGTTCCGGCTGCTGGAGACCCGCCTTGGCGCCGAGGACGAGGAACTGACGCCGACCATGAAGCTCAAGCGCAAGCTCGTCAACGACAAGTACAGCGGGCTGATCGAGTCGATGTACCCGGCCAAGGTGGCCTGAACGCAGGCAGCGCCAACCGCAGCCCCAACCGCAGCCCAACAGGAGGCGCCATGAGCCATGCAGCCAGCATGGGTCCCGTAACCCTTGTCCGGCACGGCCGCATCGGCCTGCTTTGCATCGACCATCCGCCAGTCAACGCGCTCTCGGTGGCGACGGTGGCCGGGCTGGACGCCAAGGTAGCCGCCTTCGAGGCCGATCCCGCGCTGGATGGCCTGCTGATCTGGTGCGCGGGCCGCACCTTCGTGGCCGGCGGCGATATCGCCCAGTTCGACGCACCTGGCTTCGACGCGGCCCCGTACAACCGCATCCTCGCCCGCATCGAGGCCAGCGAACGGCTGGTGGTGGCGGCCCTGCACGGCACCGCGCTCGGCGGCGGGCTGGAACTGGCGCTGGCCTGCCATTACCGGCTGGCGCTGCCTGGCGCCCGGGTCGGCCTGCCCGAGATCAGGCTGGGCCTGCTGCCGGGCGCGCTGGGCTCCCAGCGGCTGCCGCGGGCCTGCGGGGCGGCGCTGGCGCTGGACCTGATGCTGAGCGGGCGCATGCTGGACGCGGAAGCGGCCTTGCGCGCCGGCATCGTCGATGCGCTGGCGACCGGCGAGCCACTGGCGGCCGGCCTCAACTACCTGGAAGACCTGCTGGACAGGCGGGCGCCGCCGCGCCGGCTGTCCGCGCTCCCGGCGTCGACGGCTGGCCTGCCGGCTGATTTCTTCTCGCAGGCCTTGTTGCGGGCCAGGCAGGAGCAGGCGCGCTATCCGGCCGCCGCGGCCATCGTGCGGGCGGTGGAAGCCGCCGCGACCCGGCCGTTCGCCGAGGGCGAGGCGCTGGAGGCCGCATTGCTTGCGTCCTGCGTGGTCTCGCCCGAATCGCGGGCCCTGCGCCACCTGTTCCTTGCCGAACGGCAGGCAGCCCGGGTGCCCGGCGTGCCCGCTGGACTGCTGCCGCGCGTGCTGCACACCGCCGGGGTGGTTGGCGCCGGCACCATGGGCCGCCGCATTGCCATGAGCCTGGCCGATGCCGGCATGCCGGTAACCCTGGTCGAGGCCAGCGGGGCCGCGCTGGCGAAAGGGCTTGCCTCGGTGCGCGCCAGGTACGAGGCGGACGCGGCGGCCGGGCGGCTGCGGCCGGAACAGGTGGCAAGACGCATGGGCCTGATCGCCGGGACCCTGGACTACGAGGCGCTGGCCGGCTGCGAACTGGTGATCGAGGCCGTGGTCGAGGACATGGCGCTCAAGCAGCAGGTCTGCGGGCGGCTTGGGCGCCTGTGCAAACCCGGTGCGATCATCGCCACCAATACCTCGACGCTGGACGTGGAGGTGCTGGCCGAGGCCAGCGGCCGGCCAGCCGATTTTGCCGGCCTGCATTTCCGCAACCCGGCCAATGGCGGCCGGCTGATCGAGGTGGTGCGCGGCAGCGCCACCGCACCCGACGTGCTGGTGACGGCCATGCAGCTGGCGCGGCGGCTCGGCAAGGTGGCGGTGGTATGCGGTGTGTGCTTCGGCTTTATCGGCAACCGCATGGCCGAAGCCTACCTGCGAGAGAGCGAATTCCTGTTGATGGAGGGCGTGAGCCCGGTGCGGCTCGATGCGGTCATGGAGGCCTGCGGCATGGCAATGGGACCGTGCCGCATGCTGGACGTGGCCGGGATCGACGTGAGCGCCAAGATCGTGCTGGAGTATGGCAAGGCCGGCGGCCTGCCGCCCGATCCCGCCTATCGCGCGGTGGTGCGCACGCTGTTCCGGCTCGGCCGCCTTGGCTGCAAGAGCGGGGCCGGCCTTTACCGGTACCCCGGCGGGGCAGCGGTGGCGGACCCCGAGGCCGAGCGCATCTGCCGCGCGCTGGGCCGCGCGCACGGCATTGCCCGCCGCACGGATATCAGCGACGCCGAGATTGCCGAGCGCCTGCTCTATCCCCTGGTCAACGAGGCGGCCAAGCTGCTGGAGGAGGGGGTGGCAAGCCGCCCCGGCGATATCGACATGGTGTGGACCGCCGGCTACGGCTACCCGGATTATCTCGGCGGCCCGGTCTGGCAGGCGGACAGCATCGGCCTGGCGCGCATCGTGGCCGGCCTGGAGCGCTACGCCCGGCTGCGCGGCAATCCTTATGACTACTGGGACGTGTCGCCCTTGCTGGCAACCCTGGCGCGCGGCGGGCAGCGCCTGTCCGACTGGGTGGCGCCGCGGCCGGAAGCCGGCGCGGCCCCCATCCCCTCAGCGCCTGGCTCGGCGGCAAGGCCAGCCGGGCAAGGCAGGATTCACCCGGGACCCAAGCCGCCGCAGAGCGTGCATTGACGTCGATGCAGTTCGCAGAAACATAACGCCACCATAACGCCAACAATCAAGGAGACAACCATGATCTGGAAAACCACCGTCGCCGCCGTTGCCCTCGCGCTCAGCGCCAGCGCCGGCGCACAGACCCGCGGCGTCAGCGACAAGGAGATCGTGCTCGGCCTGATCACCGACATGTCCGGGCCGATCGTCAATTACGGCAGGGAGTCGCGCAACGGCATGACCATGGCCGTGGAAGACATCAACGCGCGCGGCGGCGTGCAGGGCCGCAAGCTGCGGGTGGTGGTGGAAGACAACGGCTACGAGCCCAGGCGCGCCGTGCTGGCGGCGCAGAAGCTGGTGACCCAGGACGGCGTGTTCGCCATCATCGGCCATCTGGGCACCGCGCCCAATATGGCAACGCTGCCGTTCCTGCTGCAGAGCAAGGTCTTCAATTTCATGCCGCAGAGCGCGGCGCGCGATATGTATGAGCCGCCCAGCCCGTACAAGATCGCGCTGGGGCCGTCCAATTTCCTGATGTCCACCACCATCATGGATTATTTCCTGAAGCAGAAACCCTATCAGCGCATCGGCGTGCTGTACCAGGACGACGACTATGGGCGCGAGTCGCTGGAAGGCGCGCAGGCCTATTTGAAGACGAAGAACCTGGCCGTGGTGGAGAAGGTCTCGTACAAGCGCGGCGCCACCGACTTTTCCTCGCAGATGGCGCGCCTGAAGGCGGCCAACTGCGATCTGGTATTCAACGCCTCCACCATGCGCGAGTACGTCGCCTCGGTCCAGGAAGCGCGCAAGATCGGCTTCAATCCGGTCTTCGCGGGCACTTCTGCCAATTATGCGCACCAGGTGCCGCTGCTGGGCGGCAAGGCAATGGAGGGCCTGCATGCAGCCGCCTTCACCATGCTGCCCTATGCCGACGATCCCAATCCGGCGGTACGCCAATGGGCCGCCGCCTACAAGAAGCGCTTCAACGAGGATCCCGGCGTGTACTCGATGTTCAGCTACTACGCCTACGTCACCTTCGCCACCCTGGCCGACAAGGCAGGCCGCAACCTGACCGCGGAGACTTTCAACGCCGCCATGGAGTCGACCCGGCTGCCGCCGGATGCGCTGGGCAACCCGGGCTTCAACGTCTCGGCCACCAACCGGCTGAGCAACGACCGTATCCGCATCATGAAGGTGGTGGGCGACAAGTGGATTCCCGCCAGCGAACTGCTGCCACCGCCCAAGTTGTGAATTCGGCGGACCCGGCCGGAGGAGGCCAGGGACAGCGTTTGGGCCCCGCCGCCTTCACGGGCGGCGGGGCCGGGGATAACGGACAACGTGCAACGGAACATCGGAGAGAGACATGAGTACGGCAACGGAACAGGCGCGCGAGCGTATCGGCCGCATCGCCCTGGGCGACGTGGTGCACCGCTCCGCCCGGCGCTTCGGCGCCCGGACAGCGCTGATCGAGGGCGAGCACAGCCTTAGCTACGCGGCGCTGGACGCCGCCACCAACCAGTTCGCCCATTACCTGCTCGGCCAGGGCATGCGCAGCGCCGAGCGCGTCGGCATGCTGTGCAACAACTCGATCGGCATGATCGTGGCGCTGCTGGGCATCCAGAAGGCGGGCATGGTGTGGGTGCCGATCAATACGGCCCTGGCGCCGGATGCGATCCAGTACATCCTGGAACATGCCGAGGTGACGCGGCTGGTGGCGGACGCGTCCGTGCTGGCGCGGCCCGGCGTCGGGGAACTGGTGGCGGCGCTGCGCCTGCCCGTCGTGCTGCTGGAGCCGGCGGGCGAGGCGGCGGGCAATATGGCGGGGATCGCCGCGACCCGATATGCCGGCGCGCTGGCCGGCCAGCCGGCTACGCTGCCCGACGTGGACATCGCCAGCAGCCAGCTGGCGCAGATCATGTACACCAGCGGCACCACCGGGCCGCAGAAAGGCGTCATGCACTCGCACGCCTCGGTGCACTCGGTGCTGGCCGCCAACCTGGTCGACACCGGCTGCGGCACGGCCCGGGAAGTCTTTACCTGCCTCCTGCCGATGTTCCACTGCGCCCAGCACGGCAATACCATGAGCGCGCTGCTGGGCGGCCATACCGTGGTGGTGGGGCGCGGCTTCGACCCTGCCAGGGTGCTGGCCGACCTGGCCCGGCACCGGGTCACCATCGTCGTGGCGCTGCCGATGATGTACCGGGCCATGCTGGAACACCCCCGCTTCGCCGGCACCGATCTGTCCGGCGTGCGGCTGTGCATCTACGGCATGGCGCCGCTGCCCAAGAACCTGCTGCTGCGCCTGCTCGATGCCTTCTGTCCCAGTTTCATCCTGTGCTCGGGCCAGACCGAGATGTACCCAGCGGCCACCATCTTCGAGGTGGAAGAGCAGCGCAAGCGCTTTGGCGCTTACTGGGGCGTGGGCACCGTGGTCAACGAAGTGGCGGTGATGGCCGACGACGGCAGGCTGCTCGGTCCCGGCGAGCCGGGCGAAATCGTGTTTCGCGGCCCCAATGTGATGCTGGGCTACTACAAGGATCCGGAGGCCACCGCCCGCGTGCAGCGCTTTGGCTGGCATCACTCCGGCGATCTCGGCATGCTGGACGAGGATGGCCAGCTGCTGTTCCTCGACCGCATCAAGGACATGATCAAGAGCGGCGGCGAGAATGTGCCGTCGATCAAGGTCGAGGAAGTGCTGCTGCGCCACGCCGCCGTGGCCAATGCGGCCGTGGTGGGGCTGCCGCATGCGCGCTGGGGCGAGGCCGTGACGGCCTTCGTTACCCTCAAACCGGGTGCGGCAGTGGGGCAGGGGGAACTGGGCGCGCACTGCAAGGCCCATCTCGGCGGCTTCGAGGTGCCCAAGGATGTGGTACTGCTGGCGGCCTTGCCAGCCACTTCGACCGGGAAAATCCAGAAATTCGAGTTGCGGCAGCGATATCGGGCGCACTACGATGAAGCGCCGGAATCGCCGGCCTGAGCCATAAAGTGATCCATGCCATGCCTGGCGATCGCCGGGCATAGCCACCTGACGCAAGACGCGGCCTGCGCCCTGGGGCTACGCTGGCCCTGGCGTTGCCTGTGGGACCGCCAGGGCACCACGGTGGTGCGGCTCAGGACCTGGCAGCGCGACCCTACAACTAGCTGGCCTGACGGCGCACCGCACGGTGCACGGACAGCGCCTGGCAGGAGACCAAGGACATGCGGATGCAAGCACCAGGCATTGCGTGCCCGCCGGTTACGACCATGGCGCCCGGCGCCAGGGACGGCGCCGGCCGGGTGATGTGGATCACGCCCGAGCGGCTGTTCTATGCCGGCCTGCTGGGCTCGCCCTCGATACGCAATATGGGCGGGTTACTGATCTATGTGGCCTTGCGTGCACCTATCCGCATCCGCTTCGACGCTGGCCCCTGGGAATCCACCGACCTGGCGGTGGTGCCGGCCTATATGCCGCACTCGGTCGCCTGCGACGACCGGATGATCTGCGACCTGGCGCTGGAGGCGGAAAGCGTCGACCTGGCGCGCCTGCCCGCGGTGATCCGCGGCCGGGCCGGACCGGTGGACGATGCCGGCTTCGTACGCCACGTGCGCCACGCGCATGCCTACCTGAGCGAGCGCGGCCGGGACCTGGACCTGCGGGCGGACAGCTTCGACGACATCTTCTTCGGCCAGGCCCTGGCGCGGCGCCAGTTGGATCCCCGCATCGAAGCGGTGGTGCAGCGCATCCGCGATGCGCCTTCGGCCACCGCCACGGCGGAATCCTGCGCCGCCTCGGCCCATCTCTCGTTTTCGCGCTTCCTGCACCTGTTCAAGGAGGAAGTCGGCACGCCGTTCCGCAGCTTCCGCACCTGGAAGCGGGCGCGCAGCCTGTTGCACTACGTGACCCAGGACTCCAACCTGGCCCACGTGGCGCTGGACACCGGATACCCCGACTCCACGCATTTCAGCCACTCCATCCGCCAGGTCTACGGGCTCAAGCCCAGCGATATCTTCGCCGGCTCGCGCAAGCTCGCCCTGATCGGCGAGCGGATGGCGGTGGGCGGCGGCATGCCTGGCTAGCCAGCCCACCGGGGCAACTGGCTAGCGGGACGGGCTGGCTTCGCTCTCCGCCCGCAAGGCCGCCTTGTGGATCTTGCCTGCCGGCGTCAGCGGCAGCGCGTCTCGCAGCACCACCTGGCGCGGCACCTTGTAGTCGGCCAGGCGAGCGGCGCAATAGGCGCGGATCTCCGGCTCCGTCACTTGGCTGCCCGGCTTGGGTACGATGTAGTAGCGCCCGATCTCGCCCATCACGGGGTCGGGCACGCCAATGCCCGCGACCATCATGACGGCGGGATGACGGGCGATCACCCCTTCGATCTCCGCCGGGTAGACGTTGAAGCCGCCCTGGATATACATATCCTTCTTGCGGCCTTTCAGATGGATATAGCCGCGCTCGTCGACGTAGCCGAGATCGCCGGAATGCAGCCAGCCCTGCGCGTCGAAACCGTCAGCGCCAGCCGCGCCCCCGACATAGCCCGGGCAAACGCCGGCGCCGCGGAACCAGAGCTCGCCGATCTCGCCTGCTGCGGCGCTCTCGCCGGCAGGCGTGACCACGCGCACGGCGGCGCCATCCAGCACGCGGCCGATCGATTGCATCAGGTCCTGCCGTTCGGCCCCCCAGGGCGTCATCACAATGGCCCCCGACGATTCGGACAGGCCGTACAGGTTCATCACCGTGGCCTGCGGCATACGCGCCTGCAGTTGCTCAAGCAGGGCGGCGTCCACCGTGGCGCCGCCCACGATCACCAGCCGGACCGAGGAAAAATCCACCCGGGCGGAATCCGGGTGCATCAGCAAGAGCGTGGCCATGGTCGGCACGCCCGAAAAGATGGTAGGCGGGTGCCGGCGCATCATGGCGAGCACCAGGTCTGCCTTGAAGGCCGGCACCAGTTCGCAGGTACCGCCGCCCAGCAGGAAGTTAAGCACCCCGCAGGTGATCCCGCCCACGTGGTTGAAGGGCAGGGCGAGCTGGATATGATCGGCGCCGGTGGTGCGCACATGGCGCGACTGGGCCAAGGCGGAAGCCAGCATGCTGCGGTGAGTCAGGCCGGCGCCCTTGGGCCGTCCGGTCGTGCCCGAGGTGTAGATCACCATGGCGAGGTCATCCGGCCCGACCATGGCTTCGGCGGCATCCAGCGCCTTGGTTTCCCGAGCGGTGGCCGCCAGCGCGGAAAACCGCGGCAGGCCGGTGGCGGGCGACGACATGTCCGGCGGCAGCGGCGCGTCGATCCGCACGACATGCCGCAGGCCCGGCGTGCGCGGCGCCAGCCGCTCCAGCATGGCGAGGAAGTCGAAGCCGTCGGATTCCGGCACCGTGAAGACGGCTTTGGCGGCACTGTCATTGAGCATATGCTCGATCTCGTTGTCCCGGTAGCGCACACTCAGGCCCACCACCGCGACCCCGATACGGGTCGCCGCGTAGAACAGCTGCAGCCACTCGATCTGGTTCAGGCCGATCACGCCAATGCGGTCGCCATGCTTGAGCCCCAGGCCGAGCAGGCCGCAGGCCAGTTGCGCGGAGGCAGCCTCGACCTCGGCATACCTGTGCGCCTGCTGCCCGCACAGGTATGCGGCGCGCTGGCCCCATTGCCGGCTGGCCTGGCGCAGGGCGGCACCGATGGTGGCGGGCGGCGGGTTGGTGGTCATGCGATTCTCCTGGCGTTGACGGATGCGTGAACCTGGCGCGCGGCACGATGCCATGCCCGGGCAGGTTTGAGCGGCAAGCGTAGCCAAGGAGCGCGCGGGAAGGCTTGCGGAAAGTGGCTGGCAGCGGCGCCAGGAAGCGGATACCGGCAGATACCGGTCGCATTGCTCGCGATCGCTTTCTACCAACTACATGGGTATTCTCGGATTACCCATGTCATTGGTATTTGCAAATTACCCATATTATTTGTAAAGTAGGGATACGCATACCATGGGTAAGGCCACATGAAACAAGTGCTATCCACCGCCTCACAGCTAGGCCAGGTGCTGCAGTCGGCACGGCACGCGGCCAGGCTGTCCCAGACGGACCTGGCCGCGCGCCTGGCCGTCAGCCAGAGCCGGATCTCGCATATGGAACTGAACCCGGGCAGCATCAGCGCCGACCAGTTGCTGGCGTTGATCAGCATCCTTGGCCTGGAACTCGTGGTCCAGGACAAGGGCGGGGCGAGCGCAGGCTCCCCGGCCGTGGAGTGGTAGCCATGGGCCGCAGATCGCATGCGCGGGCGCTTTCGGTATGGGCCAATGGCGAGCGGGTAGGGACCTGGCGCATCCCGGCGCGGGGCGACATGGAGATGCAATACGACCCGGCCTGGATGGCGTCGCCGGCCGGCCGCCCCTTGTCGCTGTCGCTTCCCTTCGGCGTCGACGCTTCGCCGCTGAAGGGCGACAGGGTCCGCAACTATTTCGACAACCTGCTGCCCGACAGCGACACCATCCGCAAGCGCCTCGCCACCCGTTTCAAGACGGCGACCACGGAAGCGTTCGAGCTGCTCGAGGCCATCGGCCGCGATTGCGTGGGCGCTGTGCAACTGCTCGGAGAAAACGAACAGCCGGCGGGGTTTGACCGCATCGACGGCACGCCCCAGTCCGATGCCGATATCGAAACACTGCTGCGCCAGACGGTCAGCCCGGCCGGCCTGGGCGCGCAGGATGACGACGACTTCCGCATATCCCTGGCCGGCGCGCAGGAGAAGACGGCCCTGTTATGGCATGGCAACCAGTGGATGAAGCCCCACGGCGCCACGCCCACCACCCACATCCTCAAGCTCCCGCTCGGACTGGTCGGCAACAAGCGGGCCGACCTCAGTACCTCGGTCGAGAACGAGTGGCTCTGCCTGACCATCCTTGCCGCCTACGGGCTGCCTGTCGCGCACAGCGAGATCAAGGTCTTCGGAAGCCAGAAGGTGCTGAGCGTGCAACGCTTCGACCGGCAGATGCATTCGTCCGGAAACTGGATCCTGCGCCTGCCGCAGGAAGACTTCTGCCAGGCGCTCGGCGTGCCGCCACACCTGAAGTACGAAGCGGACGGCGGCCCGGGCATGCGCGAAATCGCCCGTATCCTGCGGCAGTCGGTCAACGCCGACGAGGACCTGGAGACGTTCCTCGCCACGCAGCTCCTGTTCTGGATGCTGGCGGCACCCGATGGGCACGCCAAGAATTTCAGCATCCGCCTGCTGCCTGGCGGCCGCTACAGGATGACACCCCTCTACGACGTGATGTCGATCTGGCCGGTGGTCGGCAACGGCGCCAACCAGTGGTCGTGGCACAAGGCCAAGCTGGCCATGGCGGTGGCAGGCAAGAACCGCCACTACCTGTTCAAGGACGTGCAGCGCCGGCATTTCAACGCCATGGCGTCCAGGTGTTTTCACGGCCCGGATGCCGAAGGCATCATCCAGCGGCTGATCGCGCGGACACCGGCCGTGCTAGAGAAGGCAAATGCCGCCTTGCCGCAAGGCTTTCCGCAGAAGGTGGCCGACGCCATCCTGCAGGGGCTGGAGGCTTCCGCCCGCCAGCTTGAAAGCATGCCGCCCGGGTAGGCACATCGGGCCGCATCGGGGCACATCGGGGCCATCGGCGGGGCGCCGACCACTAAGCGCAAGACGAAGTGCGCGGCGCGGCCTATGGTCGAGGCAAACCCGACCCCAAAGGCCGCCACGCCGACACGCGCCGGCTGCCTGCCCACCGCCAGGACCCCACGATGAGCCTCTCCACTCTGCCGCCGCTCGCCCACTATTTCACATCGGAGCACGAACAGTTTCGCAGCACGCTGCGCGATTTCGTCGCGCGCGAGATCTCGCCGTACGCGAACGAATGGGACGAGGCCGGGACCTTTCCCCGCTCGCTGTACCGCCGCGCAGCCGAAATCGGCTTGCTGGGCCTGGGCTATCCGGAGCGCTTCGGCGGCACGCCCGGCGATATCTTCTACCACCTGATCCAGGCGGAAGAGTTCGCCCGCAGCGGCTCGGGCGGCGTCAATGCCTCACTGCACTCCCACTCCATCGGTGTGCCGCCGATCGTTGCCGCGGGCAGCGAAGCACTGCAGGAACGCGTGCTGCCGGCGGTCATCGCCGGCGACAGGATCGCCGCGCTGGCCATTACGGAACCCGGCGGCGGCTCCGACGTTGCCAGCCTCAGGACCACCGCCGTGCGCGACGGCGACCACTACATCGTCAACGGCGAGAAGACGTTCATCACCTCGGGCATGCGCGCCGACTTCATCACCACGGCGGTGCGGACCGACCCCGCCAACAAGGGCGCGGGCGGCATCTCCCTGCTGCTGATCGAGGGCAATCCGCCCGGCCTGACCCGTACCGGGCTCAAGAAAATGGGCTGGCTTGCCTCCGATACCGCGCATCTGCACTTCGACAACTGCCGGATCCCGGCGGCCAACCTGATCGGCGAGGAAAACCGCGGCTTCCAGGTCATCATGCGCAATTTCAATGCCGAGCGGCTGGGCATGAGCGCAAGCGCCTATGGCTATGCCGAAGCCTGCCTGCAAGAGGCGCTCGATTGGGCACGGCAGCGCAACACCTTCGGCCGGCCGCTGGTGGAGCGGCAGGTGATCCGCCACAAGCTGGTCGATATGGCGCTACGCATCGAAGCCGCGCGCAACCTGGTCTACGACCTTGCGTATCGGGTCCAGCATCAGGCCGGCGATCCTGCGCAACTGGTGGCGCGCACCTGCATGGCCAAGATCCAGGCCACCCAGGCGATGCAGTTCTGCGCCGACCAGGCCGTACAGATCCTGGGCGGCATGGGATTCATGCGCGGCACGCTCAGCGAGCGCGTCTACCGGGAGGTGAAAGTCATGATGATCGGCGGCGGATCGGAGGAGATCATGAAGGATCTGGCGGCCCGGCAACTGGGATTCTGATCCGCGGCCACGCGGCCGCCTGGTCTGCATGCCGGATACGTGCGGCGTCCTTGACGGAAGATCGGACAAGAGGGAAAGACGTTCACATGGCTGCACCAGCGACTCGACCGGCAGCCTGCAGCAGGGTTGCCTAAGGCAGGGCGAAAGGACATCGGTACAGCGTGGCACCTTGCCCTCGCTGGCCGCCTTTATAATCCTCCGGCGAACCAGCCTGCGGCGCTACCGGCAGGCCCAAGTTTCCTGGAACCGGCCGAATGCCTTCGTATCCCCTTGTCCTCTGCCTCGCCTTCGCGGTTGCTGGCAGCCTTACGGTTGCCGTGGCTGCCTGGACACGGCGGGACGATCCCATCGTCAAGGCCTTCCTGGCACTGGCCTTCGGGAGTGCCTTATGGAGCGGCGGCCGCCTGCTCGAGCTGAACTCTGCCGACCTGGAAACCCGCATCCTGTGGGCCAAGCTGCAATATATCGGCATTGTCGCCGTGCCGATCGGCTGGCTCTGCGCCATGATCCAGCTCAGCCGGCCAGGATTCGTCATCCCTTGGTCGCTGCTGTCGCTGCCCATCGTCATCAACCTGGTGACGCTGGGCCTGGTTTTCACCAACGAACGGCACCACCTGATCTGGACCTCGATCACGCTGGTGCCGGGCGGCGCGGCGCCCGGAGCCGTCTTTGCCCATGGCCCGGCCTACGCCGCGGCCGCGGTCTATACCTATCTGCTCCTGGCGGCCAGCCTTTACTTCCTGCTGAGCGCCAGGGTGCCCAACAGCAGCCTGACCCGAGGGGGAAGGGCGGTGCTGGCGGGCGGGCTGGCATTGCCGCTGCTGGCCAATGTCGCGTACCTGCGCGGATGGACGGGGCCGCTGGGCGGAGACCTGACTCCGGCCACCTTCTCCGTGACCGCGGTGCTGGTGTGGATCTGCGCGCTGCGCGGACACCTGGACGATGTAGGGCATTACGCCCGGCTAAGAGTGTTCGATGCCCTGCACGAGGGTTGCGTGATCGCCAATGCCGACGACGTCATCGTCGATTTCAACCCGGCTGCCCTGCGCCTGCTGACAACGGCGAAACGTGGCGCCCCATTGCCGGCGGCATGGCGGGACGCGGTCGCTGCCAGCCGGTCCGGCACGCCTGGCGGTAATGCGTCGCACCTGATCTCGGAGGAGGAGGCCGACTACGAGCTCACCGTGGAATCGGTATGCAACCTGAACAATCGGCCGGTCGGGATCATTGTGTTCCTGCGGGACGTCACCCGTTTCCGTTCCCGCGAACAGGCCTTGACCGTCGAGAATTCCAGCCTTGCGCTGCGGCTGGGCGAAACGGAGGAAAAGCTGTCGCGCATCGAGGCGGATCTTTACCGCGACGCGCTGACCGGCGCGTTCAACCGGCGGTTCTTCCAGCGCGAGGCAACCTCCGCGCTAGCCAGCGCGTTCGCGCGGGGCATCGCGGTCGGCCTGCTGATCATCGACGTCGACTATTTCAAGCAGTACAACGATCACCACGGCCATGTGCATGGCGACGCGTGCCTGCGCCGGGTGGCGGAGGCGATTGCGCAAGCCATGCGCAACGGCCCGGACGACTTTTGCGCCCGCGTCGGCGGCGAAGAATTCGCGATGGTGCTGCCGGCGGTCACGCCGGGCGAGACACGCGAAGTCGGCCTGCGCCTGCTCAAGGCAGTACGCGCCATGGCGCTTCCCCACGGCGGCTGGCCCGGGCACCCGTGCGTCACCATCAGCGTCGGCGCGGTATGCGAAATCCCGGCGTCGCCGCTGCTGGAGGCATTGCTCGAACGGGCCGACGCAGCCATGTACGAAGCCAAGCGCACCGGCCGGGACCGTTTTGTGATGGGCGAAACTGCGTCGCTGCCGGCCTAGGCCCCGAGGGCAAGGGACGACTGTCAGGCCCGGTTGATGGACACGCCGCCATCCGCCATCAGCGCCGATCCCGTCGTGAAACTCGACGCATCGGAGGCAAGGTAGAGGGCTGAGCGGGCGATCTCCTCCGGTAGCGCAAGACGCTTCAGCGCGTGCAGCCCCTCGACGAAGGCGCGCGCTTCGGGCGTACTGGTGGCAGCGCGGCCCATGGGCGTATCCGTGCCGCCGGGCAGGAGGGCATTGGCCCGGATCCCTTTCGGGCCGAACTCGGCGGCGATCACTTGCATAAGGCCGATCAATCCGGCCTTGCTGGCCGCGTAGGCCCCCATTCCGGGGAAACCTGCGGTGTGCCCGACAAAGGTGGAGGTAAAGATGATCGAGCCACCGCCTCGCGCCACCATCGCCGGAATCTGATGTTTTGCGCCGAGGAACGCGCTCGTCAGGTTGATGTCGAGAATCTCGCGCCAGGCATCCACTGGAATCTCGGGAACCGGTGCAGCCTCTCCTGTCGAGCCTGCATTATTGAAGGCAATGTCGAGGCCGCCAAAGCGACCGACCGCGGTCTCCACCAAGGCGAGAGCAAGCTGCTCGTCCCTGACATCCCCGGCAATGGCGACCGCCTCGCCTCCATCCTGTCCGATCTGCGCAACGAGCGAGTCCAACTCACCCTGACGGCGTGCCGTCGCGACGATTTTCGCTCCTTCCTTTGCAAACAGCTTTGCTGCTGCGTATCCGATCCCCGAGCTTGCTCCCGTGACGATGGCGACTTTCCCTGACAACTGGCCCATTATTGAGAATCTCCTGTTGGATTGACTTAGGATTGCCAGTCTAAAGGCGCCCGCGTCATGGTTGCCATCCGTTTCTTGTGGTCAAAATCTCGTGCTCAAAACCCGCTCGATACCCGCTCAAAAGCAAGGGCGGCGGGGTCCGTAACGCCAGAAACCGTCAGCCTGCCACTGAGAAGGATCTTGCCACGATCCAGCTGGCGCGGGCCCCGAATCAGGGTTGTCGATCATGTAGCTGTCGGTCGCAACATTCGGAAATTTGTTGCAATCTGTTTCCGTGCGCTAGTTGAGATCAGGGTTGATGCTGGCCGGATTGGATTCCCTTCATTCATGGATGGCTGCCGACCACATCACCTGATCGCCGCGGATGCGGTGATGGCGGCACACTATAATCATCACATGATAGAAACAATGAATTATCCTCCAACAATAAATCTCAAATAAATTATAAATTGGAAACAAAATTCAATATATTTTCACGATTAATATAGCAATGAATTCAGAACAATTTAAGCATGAAAACATCCAATCTATATCGGCAGATCTGGAGATCTTTCATGCGAACAATCCGTCATATATGGCAGCCTCTGCGCAGCCGGAAGCCCTATAGCGCCAGCCTATGTGCCCTTGTGGCCGGCGCGCTTACGGTACTCGCGGCCCCTGGCGCATATGCGGCCGATCTTGCGCGCCAGACCATAGGCCCCATCAGCTACGTTTGCGGCGGTGTTGGCGAGGACGAGCAGCAGGCACTCCAGTCGGAAGCGAAGGACTTCGATATGGGCCTGCTCTTCACCGAAGGTGCGCGTGGCGAGTATCTATCCGACGTCGCGGTCACGCTTTCACGCAACGGCGTGA
Source organism: Cupriavidus sp. 96C5-1 (assembly GCF_057798855.1). Lineage (NCBI taxonomy): Bacteria > Pseudomonadati > Pseudomonadota > Betaproteobacteria > Burkholderiales > Burkholderiaceae > Cupriavidus > Cupriavidus sp. 96C5-1. Next base: position 33,594 of record NZ_JBYOJU010000028.1, read on the forward strand.
ATGTCGCTTCCTTCCGCTCGAATGGGCCACGCTGCCTCATCAAGGCGCCAAGGGCGACTTATCAGGTCGTGGCAACCTATAACGGTGTAGACAAACACACCACGTTGCGTGCGGGTGAACGGAGTGTGCAGCTGAACTGGTAGCCCGTTGGTTTCGCAAGACTCCGATGAGGTGGGACAGGCGCGATGGCCAGCACCTGTCTCGCCCATGACATAGCGGACTCAACGCCGCCACTATGGAATTCCCTAGCCCACAACAAGCCCTTGCATGCTCAAGGGCTTTCCATTTCGATAGCAGGAGTCGGCGGTATCCTCCTGACATCGGACGATTTGCATTCCCGGCGGGACCGCTTGTGCAAAGGATGTCACACGATGACGCGATCGCCTCGATGCAGATGACAGAAGAGGGCAAGCATATGCCCTCGGTACTATCAAGATGTGCCGCTCGCGCTGCAAGCGCCAGCCGGCCTTGGAGACACACCTTCATGCTGACCGATGTTCTTCTACGTTTGGCCTCGCACCCGGATTGGCAGCAGGTCGCCGCATTGCTTGAGCTCTGCGGTCTGTCCAGCGCTGGTACTGCCGAAGCTATCGAGAACTTCCATGTCGCCCTTTGCGATGGCCGTATCGTTGGCTGCGCAGCGACCGAGCATCACGGGCAATCCGTCCTGGTCCGCTCGGTAGCGGTTGAGCCCGCATATCGCGATAGAGGCATCGCCAGCCGTCTGGTCGAAGTCCTGTTGATGCGGGCGCGCGGTACGCAAGCCCGCCATGGCTTTCTCTTGTCGGCTTCGGCACCGGCCTACTTCGCTCGCTGGGGCTTTTCGCTGATCCCCGCGGACAAGGCGCCGGCTGAAGTCAGGGCCTCGTCGGAGTTTCAGCATGCCGTGCGCACGTCCGCACTCTGCATGCGCTGCGAGCTGCGCTAGCGCCGATGCCGTTTCGCGCGTATTCGCGCTCGCATCTTCCCGTCGGCAGGCGCCCTCGAAGTTGCCTTTGCGATGAAGGCGATTGCGGCTGGGTGCTGCCGGTACTGCGCCGTGTGACCTGAACGCTTGGGTATAATCCAGGCTTCCGCGGTCGAGTCGCTAGCTAGCCAACCGACCGCCTGAACCCTGTCAGCAAGCCCCGCGCCAACCAGGCCCGGTGCAGGCCTTGACGGCGGTAACACCGCCCGCGCCGCTGACCAACCCTCGCGGAAGTGGATCGCTAATCACGCGGCAATCCCTTCCTTGTGTTCTTCTCCGGCACCCGGCCGTCCAGCACCTCGATTGTCGTTTCCCGCGCTCCGCCGCCCGGCGGCGCAGTGGCAGACGGCAAGCCACTGCTTGATCGCCGGCCCAGCCGGACCATCCATCACGTGTTTCCGCTATGAGCAGACTTTCCAGGCTCGCGCTGAGCCTTGTGCTGGTTGCCTTGTCCTTCCTGACGCCGGCGGCATTGCCGGCCGCCATTGCCGCCGACGCGGCGTCCGATGCAGCCGCGCTGCAGCCGGCAGCCTTGACGCACGCCGAGGCGGTCGCTGAGCTGAAGCGATTGCAGACCGAGCAGGATCGCATCAAGCAACTGGCATCGGGTGCCACCAGCAGCACAAAGCTAGACGGGCTCGACGACACCATCCAGCAACTGGCGACCGACGTCGACAAGCTGGCTGCGGCGTTGACGCCCCAGCGCGCGCAATTGCAGGCGCAGCTTGATGTGCTCGGTCCGCCGCCTGCAGCCGGCACGACGCCGGAGGCGCCCGCCGTAGCCCAGCAACGGGCTGACCTCAATGCACGCAGGGCGCAACTGGACGTCGAGCTGAAGCAGACGGCGGAGGGCAAGGAGAATATCGCCAACCTGAAGGTCCAGCTCGCCAGGCTGCAGCGCAGCCGGATGAAGAACCAGCTTGCCTTGCGCTCGGAAAGCATCCTGAGCCCGCAGTTCTGGGCGCCGTTGTTCAAGCCGCCAGCGGAGGACCAGGAGCGGCTGGGCGCATTCAAGGACCAGGTCGTGCCGATGCTGCAATTGGCGTGGCAGCCCGGGCAGCGGGGCACCACCGCTTTGCTCCTCGTGCTCGCACTCGCTGTCTGGTCACTCGGCCGGCGGCTGATCGAGCGAGCCTTGGCGTGGGTCTGCCTGACGCGGCTGCCGGAGACCAGGCTGCGGCGCAGCGCCTTGGCGCTGGCGACGGCGCTGAGCACGGTGGCGACAACGGCCTTGGCGGTCCAGATTGCCTACACCGCGTTCACCCGCCGCTACGATCTGCCACCCGAACTGCAGGATCTGCTCGGCGAACTGGCAAAGCTGATGTTGACCAGCGCGCTGATCGCGGGCCTGGGCCGAGCGCTGCTGTGCACCCGCCACCCGTCATGGCGCCTGCCCGCGTTGGCAGATCCGGTGGCGCTGGCGATGAAGCCATTCCCGACCGTGCTGGCCGGCCTGCTGCTATTGGCCGGCACGCTGGAACAACTGAACCGGATTGCCGACACCAGCGTGCAGGTCACGCTGCTGGGCCGGGGCCTGGTCTCGCTGGTGGTGGTCCTGACCATCGGTGCGGCGCTGCTGCGCGCCAACCGCGTGCGCACCGTGCTGGCGGCAGCCGGCGAGCGGCCCGAAGCACGTGCCACGCTGGCCGGCATGATCCACGCCGGCGTGACGATCACGATCATCGCATCGCTCGGTGCCTTGCTGGTTGGCTACATCAGCTTTGCGCGCTTCCTGACCTACGAGCTGGTCTGGTTCGACATCGTGCTATGCAGCCTGTACCTGCTGACGCAGCTGACCCGCGACGTATGCGAAAGCCTGTTCTCGGCGCATCACGCCAGTGGCCGCGTGATCAAACAGCTGTTCGGCGTTGGCGACAGCCACCTGGAGCAGGCCGCCACGGTGCTGTCGGGGATGGGCGCGAGCCTGTTGCTCCTGGTGGCCGTGATTGCCCTGCTGACCGGCGGCTTCGGCACCACGCCGGTTGACCTGCTGAACAGCTTGTTGAGGGTGCTTGGCGGCGACAAGCTGCGCAGCCTCAACATCATGCCCGAACGCATCATGAATGCGGTGATCGCGCTGACGGTCGGCATCTGGCTGCTGCGTTCGGTGCGGCGCTGGCTCGACGCCGAACTGCTGCCCAAGGTCTGCATGGAGCCCGGCCTGCGCGTCTCGCTGATCACGCTCTTCAGCAATGTCGGCTATGTGCTGCTGGTTCTGCTGACCCTGTCGCTGCTGGGCGTCAGATGGGAAAACCTGGCATGGATCGTCAGCGCGCTATCGGTGGGCATCGGCTTCGGCCTGCAGGAGATCGTGAAGAACTTCGTGTCAGGGCTGATCCTCCTGACCGAGCGGCCGGTCAAGGTCGGCGACATGGTCAGCATCGGCGGCGTGGAAGGCGATATCCGCCGCATCAATGTGCGCGCGACGGAGATCCAGCTGGGCGACCGCTCCACCGTGATCGTGCCGAACTCGCAGCTCATCTCGCAAAACCTGCGCAACGTGACGATGAGCAACAGCACCCAGGGCGTAGCGACACTGCTGCTGACCTTTCCGCTGAACACCGATCCCGAGCAGGTGCGTGACCTGCTGCTCGATGCCTATCGCGAGAACGAGGCGATTCTTGACATACCCGCGCCGTCGGTCACCTTCAGCCAGCTCGCGCCGAACGGCATCACGCTGAGCGTGACAGGCTATGTGGGCAGCCCGCGCATCGCCACCACGACCAAGAGCGAGCTATTGTTTGAAATCCTGAAGCGACTGCGCGCGGCGGAGATCTCGCTGTCGGTACCGCAAACGCTGCGGGTCGAGAGCATGCCCGCGCTGGGCACGGCGCCGCTGACACCGGCGGTTGGCTGAACATGCCGGACTTCAAGGTCCGGAAATGGCGTACACCTGCCTGATTGCAGCGGGAACCATTCATGCACCGGCAGGGAGCGACTCGACTGCGGGCGGCACCGCTCAGCCGGCCCGACGGCCACTGTCCTGCCGCCGTGCCACCGGTGCCATACCGAACTGGGCGGAGAACCAGCGCGAGAAGGCGGCCGGCGAAGCGTAGCCGAGCAGCCCGGATACGCGTGTCAGGGAGTACTGCGGGTTCTCCACGTAGCGCTGGGCCAGCTCGCGCCGCACCTCGTTGAGGATGCCGCTGAAGGTCTCGCCCGCTTCGTCGAGCTGGCGCTGCATCGTGCGCAGGCTCAAGCCCAGCCCCTGGGCCACCGAGGCGCTGGTGGCCCGGCCCATCGGCAGCAGAAGATAGATGGCGCTGCGTACCTCGTGGCCGATCGCGCCGCCACCGGGGTGGGGCAGCGCATCGACGAAGCGCTGCGCGTAGCGGGCCATGGCCGGGTCGGCACCAGGGTTGGGCGCGTCCAGGTCGGCGGCCAGGCAGACGATGCCATTGAATTCGCTGTTGAACGCCAGCGGGCAGGCGAACAGCCTGCGGTGCACGCGCAGGTCCGCCGGCGCCGCGTGCGTGAAATTGACGCTGACCGGCTGCCAGCGCGCGCCCAGCAGCGCGCTGCCCATGCGCGCCAGCACGCCGATGGCGAGTTCGGTGGCCTGGCGCGAGCCCGCCGCCGACACCAGTTCCTGGCGGATCACGACCGCCTTGCCGACGTCCTCCAGCAGCAGGGCGATCGAATCGTTGACCAGGTAGCGGTAGCGGATCAAGGTGGCCAGCGCCGCGCGCAGCGTGGGCTGCTGGCTGATCAGCAGGCTCATCGCGCCGAAGTCGGAAAGCTGGCGGGACTCGGCCATGCGCAGGCCGAAGGTGGGGCAGCCGCTGGCCTGCGCCGCAGCCTCCAGCAGCGCCACCACGGCGCTGGCCGGCACGCGCTGGTCCGGGTCCTGCAGCATGGCGCGGCTCAGGCTGGCCTGGCGCAGCAGCGGCTGCGGGTTGAGGCCAAGGCTTTGCGCGACCTCGAAGAAATGGGCCAGTGCCGCGGCACGTATCTGCGTCTCCACGCCAGTCTTGTCTCCTGATCGTTGTATTGGCGCGCCGTCGTGTGTCGCGGCGTGCTCGCAGCGAGATCATAGACGCGAGTGGCATGAAATGCAAAGTCGCTGGTGCGGATTGCAAAGCGTGCCGCCGTGCGGCCTCCTACAGTGTGGGTCATGCACGGCGCACGTCTGCGCCGCGACGAAAAAAGGAGACGACAGATGGCCAAGGTTATCCGGATGTATGAAACGGGCGGCCCGGAAGTGCTGCGCTGCGAGGAAGTGGAGGTGGGCCAACCCGGCCCGGGCGAGGTGCGCATCCGCCACGTGGCGGTCGGCCTGAACTACGCCGATACCTATTTCCGTACCGGCATCTATCCGGTGCCGCTGCCTGGCGGCATGGGCGTGGAAGCGTCCGGCATCGTGCTGGCGGTGGGACCGGGGGTGACCAATGTGGCGGTCGCCGACCGCGTCACCTATACCGGCTTTCTCAACACGCTGGGCGCCTACAGCACCGAGCGTCTGGTGCCGGCGGCACCGCTGATCCGCCTGCCCGAGAGCATCGGCTTCGAGACGGCCGCCGCGATGACCATGCGCGGCCTGACCTCGGCCTACCTGCTGCGCCGCATCCACGCCTTCCAGGCGGGCGACACCATCCTGCTGCATGCCGCCGCCGGCGGCGTCGGCCTCATCGTCTCGCAGTGGGCCAAGCTGCTCGGCCTGACCGTGATCGGTACGGTGTCGACCGAGGCCAAGGCCGAGGTGGCGCGCGCCCATGGCTGCGACCATGTGATCAACTACAGCCACGAAGACGTGGCCAAGCGCGTGCGCGAGCTGACCGGCGGCGTGGGCGTGTCGGTGGTGTTCGACAGCGTGGGAAAGAACACGTTCATGGCCTCGCTGGACTCGCTCAAGCGGCGCGGCACCATGGTCTGCGTCGGCACCGCCTCGGGCCCGATCCCGCCCTTCGATCCCGTGCTGCTCGCCATGAAGGGCTCGCTGTTCCTGACCCGCCCCGCGCTGGCCGACTACGTCGCCGATCCGGCCGAGAAGGCAGCGCTGGCGGGCGAGCTGTTCGACCACGTCGGCGCGGGCCGCATCCGCATCGAGATCCACCAGCACTACGCGCTGGAAGACGCCGTGCAGGCGCACAGGGACCTGGAGGCGCGCAAGACCACGGGTTCCTCGATCTTCGTCATCTGAGGAGGCTCGCCATGCAAGTCCGCCAACTCACTTGTGCGCTCGGCGCCGAACTGAGCGGTGTCCAGCTCGCCGACGCGGTCCGCGACGACGGCTTGTTCGCCGAGATCCGCGCACTGCTGCTACGCCACCGCGTCCTGTTCCTGCGCAAGCAGGAACTCAGCCGTGCCGGGCATGTGGCCTTCGCGCGCCGTTTCGGCGAGCTGGAGGACCATCCGGTCGCCGGCAGCGATCCGGAGCACCCCGGCCTGGTACGCATCTACAAGACGCCAGACCAGCCCAACGACCGCTACGAGAACGCCTGGCACTCCGACACCACCTGGCGCGAGGCGCCGCAGTTCGGCGCGGTGCTGCGCTGTGTGGAGTGCCCGCCGGTGGGCGGCGATACCATGTGGGCCAATATGGTGCTGGCCTACGAGAACCTGCCCGTGCACGTCAAGGCGCAGATCGCCGACCTGCGCGCACGCCACGGCATCGAGGCCAGCTTTGGCGCGGCGATGCCGATCGAGAAGCGGCTGGCGCTGAAGGCGCAGTATCCCGACGCCGAGCATCCGGTGGTGCGCACGCACCCGCAGACCGGCGAGAAGATCCTGTACGTCAACGGCTTCACCACCCACTTCACCAACTACCACACGCCCGCGCGGGTGCGCTTCGGCCAGGACGCCAATCCGGGCGCCGCCGACCTGCTGCGCTACCTGATCAGCCAGGCCTATATCCCGGAATACCAGGTGCGCTGGCGCTGGGAACCCGACAGCGTGGCGATCTGGGACAACAGCGCGACCCAGCACTACGCGGTGATGGACTATCCGCCATGCCACCGCAAGATGGAACGGGCGGGCATCATCGGCGGCAAGCCGTTCTGAGCGGTGTATTGCCATGACACGGCAACCGGCGCTGGCGATCGATCTGACCTTGAGCGTTATGCCCAGCCATGTACGCCAACAGCGTGGCGATTCCTGGCTCGACATTGGTGAACCGGCGGCTTGCGCGGTCAGGAAAAGCGTTCAGATCCAGCGTGTTCTTGCCAATGTCGATTCCTTCAACCTTGATATCCATTCGGCGTCTTTCCATCCAACCGCTTTTGTTTAATATCTTTTTAAAAATTAAGCGATGTGGTTGTCTTTGCTATCTCAGTGTTTTTTTAGTTATCTGATTTAGATTTGCAGGGATTAAAGGCAGAGTGTTTTCAGGCTCTTGAGCCCGATATCACTCCGCCTTTATGCACTGAAAACCTAAATCATTCCCATAAAACAGCCTGAACGCTGTTAAAAATGGAAGCCCCGATCCTCGCTCTCCCACGAACTTGGGCTTGCGCCCAGGGCTTTGGTAAATCGATCTGAAGCCTCCAGAACAGATTAAAAATACAAGGGGTTGGGGGAGAGAGCGAGACAGCCATCGTCATGGTGGTTTGTTTGTGCCTGTGTTGTGGCGCTGGTCGTTGCGCTGGTCCGCGCGCGGAGCGGTATGCGTGCCGGTGCGCTTCCCGGGGGAGATCCGGCCGACGGGGAATGCGGGACCCCGTGCCGGTACTGCCGCTCAGGCGCAGGTGGAGACGGCGACGCGTGGCGTCGTCGCCAGTGCCTGCTGCATGGCGCCGAACAGCACCGGGGCCGTGCGCGCGCCGGTGATGCAGTGCCTGCCGGCGAAGACGAACTGGGGCACGCCTTGGCCGGCACGCAGCGGCGGCGGCGGCACGCTCAACCACGGCAGCCACGGCTCGCTGCCTTGCACGGGCGCATGCGACGGTCCGGGGGGGACGATGCCGCAGGCCAGGATGGCGTCGCGCAGCACGGCGGGATCGCCGATGTCCTGCGCCTCGACGAAATAGCGCGTGAACAGTCCGTCGATGAGCGCCGCGGCCGCTGGCGCACCATGCGCTTGCGCGGCGTACTGGATCAGCCGGTGCGCCAGCAGCGTGTTGGGCAGGACTTCGATGCGCTCCAGCGCCAGCTCGAGGCCGGCTTCGCGGGCCGCCTCCCGCACCTGGGCCTGACGCGCCGCCATGGCCTTGGGGCTGCCGAGGCGGGCCAGGTAGAACGCGCGGTAGTCGATGCCCGCCGCGGGAACGGCGGGCATCAGGGGATGGGCGTGCCAGGCGAGGCGCACGGGCACGTCCGGCTGTTCCTGCGCCCAGCGGGTCAGCGCCGCATCGAGATGGCGCTTGCCGATCAGGCACCAGGGACAAATCAGGTCGAAGTACACGTCGACCGTCAGGGAAGGCTGAGGGGTCATGAGAGCTGCAAGCGGAATGCCGCCACCGGCCTGCGGGCAGCGGCGGTGTGAAAGGGGAGGACGAGGCGAGGGCGGTTCAGCCCTGCGGCCGCTCCGGGGCGGCCGCGGCCGCCGGCCGGTGCAGCGCCGGTCGTCGGCGCGCGACCTCGGCCAGCACGGCGCTGCGTTCCTGCGCGGTCATCCGGTCCCAGCGGCCGATCTCCAGCGCGGTCCTGCCACAGCCCTGGCAGTACTTGCCTGCCAGGTCCATGCGGCAGATATTGATGCAGGGGTTGCCGGCAGCGGCTTCGGCTGGATCGGAATCGGTACGGCTCATCGGTGTCATCCTGCGCGCAGGGCGCGGCAAGCTTGCCCAATCGGCCCGGCTGCCCGGAAAGTTGCGCAGCCGGGCCCGGCAAGCGGTTCAGGCGGCGTTGCGCAGCGGCAGGTTGCGCTGCCCGGCCTTGCGATTGGGGGCCATGCCGTTGGCCGCCAGCGTTTCCTCCGCGCTGTCATACCAGGTGTCGATGCGGTAGATCCGGCGGGCCTCCTGGCCCGAGGCGATGTCGCGGCCCAGCTCGCGTGCCACCCGCACGCACTGCTCGATCTGCTGCACCGAGGTCATGCGCTGGCCGTGCTGGTCGATGATGGTGTCCTCGATGCCGCAGCGCGGGTGCAGGCCCATGGCCATCGCCATCATGTTGAATGGCAGCACGTTCTTCAGCAGCGATTCCGCCGTCAGCGTGCAGCCGTCGGGCGCGCGGTGCACGAAGTTGACGAAATTGAACGGGTTGGGGCCGTCGAAGCCGCCGCCGATGCCGATCCAGGTGAGGTTCAGCGGACCCTTGTAGACGCCCTTGCGTACCAGGCGCTCGAGCGTTTCGAGCGCGTGGATGCCGGTGAGCTGGAAGTGCGGCTGGATGCCCGAGGCTTGCAGGCGGCGCAGGTGCTCCTCGACCCAGGCCGGGCCTGCGGGCACGGTCATCTCGCTGTAGGCGGCCTGGTAGGCGGGGTTCTCGAGCGATGTCCCCTTCAGGTACTCGGGGTAGAGCAGCTCCATGATGTTCATCTGGGTGGTGTTGATCGCCACCGTCACCTGGTCCGGCCTGGGCTGCAGGTCCGCCAGCATGTGACGGGTATCGTCCGACAGCCACTTGGCTGCCTCGCCCTCGTCCTCCGGCGCGAAGGAGATCGAGCCGCCCACCTGGATGATCATGCCGGGTACCGCCGCGCGCACGCCGGCGATCAGCTCATTGAACTTGGACAGGCGCTTGGAGCCCTTGCCGTCGAGTTCACGCACGTGCAGATGCAGCACCGTGGCGCCGGCGTTGTAGCAGTCCACCGCCTTCTGCACCTGCTCCTCCATGGTCACGGGGATGTCCTCGGGGAAGTCCTGCGGCATCCACTCCGGGCCGTAGGGGGCCACGGTGATGACCACCTTGTCCTGGTTCTCGGGGTGCAGGGAATCATCGAGGAATTGCATGTTGTCTCTCCTGTTCAATGTTCTGGCATCGCCAGCGCGTTGCGCGCGGGGCGGGAGCCGTTCGGGTTGATCGCTTCCGGATGTCGGAAGTATCGTGCAACGGTGCCGATGGATTTGACGATCCGGGACGATCAATTTACATTTAGGGACAGTCAGGGAAAACACGATGTCCTACTATCTACGCAGCGCCAGCCTCACCAACTACGTCGACGTCGCGCATGCCTTGGGGCTCGATCCCTACCAGCAGCTGCGGGCGGCCAAGATCAGCCGCAACGTGCTGCTGGACCCGGACATCCGCATTCCGGCGGCCCATGTGGGCAGGCTGCTCGACGCCTCGGCGAAGGCGGCGCGCGCCGACGATTTCGGCCTGCGCATGGCGGAGCAGCGGCAACTCTCCAACCTCGGCCCGCTGGCCTTCGCGGTGCAGGAGCAGCCCACGCTGCTGCGGGCGCTGGAGTCGATGGTGCGCTACATGGACCTGCAGAACGAGTCGTTGTCGATGCGGGTCGAGCGCGATGGCGAGCTGGTGATGATCCGGCTGCAGTTGCTGAGCGACGAGGCCATCATGCTGCGCCAGGCGACCGACCTGGCGGTCGGCGTGATGTTCCGCATCCTGAGCGTGTTCCTCGGCCCGTCCTGGCGCCCGCGCAGTATCAGCTTCTCGTACCCCACCCCGGCCAGCACTGCCACCTGGCTGCGCGTGTTCGGCATGCCGGCGCTGTTCAACCAGGACTTCGACGGCATCGTCTGCAAGGCTGCCGATCTCGAAGCGCCGCTGCCATCCTACGACCCGGTCATGGCACAGCAGGTGCACCAATATCTCGCCACGCTGCTGGCACAGTCCAACATCACGATGCAGGACAAGGTGAAGAAGCTGGTCTACGTGCTGCTGCCCTCCGGCCTGTGCTCGGTCGAGCGCGTTGCGCAGCACCTCGGCGTGGACCGGCGCACCATTCACCGGCACCTCGACCAGGAGGGCACGACCTACTTGGGCATCGTCGGGGAAGCGCGCGCCAGCCTGGCGCTGCGCTACATCGAGAACCGCGAGCGCCAGCTCTCCGAAGTGGCGACCCTGCTGGGTTTTTCGTCCCTGAGCGCGTTCTCGCGCTGGTTCGCCGACCGCTTTGGCTGCAGCGTGACGCGCTGGCGCGGACGCGCCAGCGCGGCCGACGCTGCGGATCCGGCCTTGGGGGCCGTACCGGCGCCAGCCGCCCGCCGGCCTGCCGGGAAGGCCTAGGACGCGCAAGGGAGCGGCAGGCGCGGGGGCGCGGCCGCGCAGGTTGTTCCCGGGCAACTCAAAAAAAAGCCACCGTCGCGGGTAGTCATACGGTGGCCCCAAATCGAGCAGGGTGTCGGCGGGGCGGCCGCTCAGTGCGGCCACCACCGCGTCAGAACTTGTGGCGCACACCCACAGCCACGCCCAGCATTGAGCGCTGGCCGCTGGCCAGCGCATAGCTGTTGCCCAGGGAGAAGCTGGTGGCATAGGCGGTCGCCACCGAATCCAGAGTCAGTCCGGCGTTCTTGGCGAAGGCCGCCGACAGGTAGACATCCGTGCGCTTGGACAGGTTGTAGTCGGTGACCAGGGCAACCTGCCATGGGTTGGCCACCTGCGTGCTGCCGTACAGATTCCTCACGGTGTCGTAGTTGTACTCGAGCGTGAGGCCCAGCGCCGGCGTCACCTGGTAGTTGGCGCCGAGCCAGTAGAAGTCGTCGCGCCCGATCACCGCGCCAGCCGCGTTTTTGTTCTGGCCCCAGCGGTAGCCCCCCATGACCTTGGCCGGCCCGAAGGTGTAGCTGGCAGCGACCGTCGCTTTCTTGAACGTGCCGCTGCCGATGCCAATGCCGATGGTCGGGTTCCACTGGTCGTAGCCGAGCGCCAGGCCGAGCGGTCCCGCTATATAGGTGGCGGCGGCGCCGTAGGCCGAATCGCGCCGGAAGGCGCCGGGAACTTCGCCGTTGCCGCCGACCGGGATCGCCACGCCGGCGGTCTGCGGCAGGGCTAGGCCGGTGCCGAAGGAGAAGTGGGCCAGTGCCGTGACCGGGCCGAACTGGCCGGTGTACTTGATGGTGTTGTCCTCGCGGAAGTTCGCACCGGACTGCAGCACGATCGGTTCATACTGCGTGGCATAGGCGGTAGGCGAAAAGTTGGCCAGGGCCTCGAACATCGAGGTGTACTGGCGGCCCAGCGTGACCTGGCCCAGCGTGGCCGACTGCAGGCCGACGTATGCCTGGCGGCCGAACAGGCGTCCGCTTTGCTGCAGCGTGCCGGTGTCCAGGTTGAAGCCGCTTTCCAGCGCGAACACACCCTTCAGGCCGCTCCCAATATCCTCGGTGCCGCGCAAGCCCCAGCGCGAGCCGGACAGCCCGCCGGAGTTCATGCGATAGGCGCTGGCCGCCGGCCCCGGGTTGAACTGGTTGGCGGCGGTCGGGATCGCGCCTACGTGGTTGACGTATTCCACATTCATATCGGCCACGCCGTAGAGCGTGACGCTGGACTGCGCGCCGGCCAGCGCCGGGCAGGCGAGCAGAGAGGCCAGGGCGGCTTGCTTCAATTTCATCGGTGTCTCCTCGTTCTTGCTTGAGTCTTTGCTGCTGGATCGGGGCGGAGGCGTTGCGCGGTGCTCGGTGATCTCCGTGCCGGCTTCGTGCATGGGTCCGGGGCCTGTTGCGCCCCGGGGGCGCCAGCGGGCAACCCGGCGAGGCGGGGGCGGAGCCGCCGGCCGGCTCAGTCGCCGGCCAGCAGCTGCGCCAGAAGTTCCGTCGCGCGGGGCCAGGGACCGTAGCCGGCCGCCGGATTGAGATGGCCCACTTCGCCCAGGTCGACCAGGCGGCTGCCCCAGGCATAGGCCATGCCCCGTATGCGCTCATAGGCGGCCAGCGGATCGTTGCGGCTTGCCGCGACCAGGCTGGGGAAGGGGAGGGCGAAGCGCGGCGCCGGCAGCCAACCATTGGCTTCCAGCGTGGCGCAGTCGGGATAGCCGGGCGGCAGCGGCTGGTCGAAGTCCGGCGGCGTGGCCAGCAGCGCGGCGCGGATCGGGCGCCGGTTCTGCGCGGCCCAGTGCACGGTGATCATCACGCCCGCACTGTGGGCCACCAGCACCACGGGCCCGTCGATGTCCGCCAGCGCGGCGTCGAGCGCCGCCACGCGGGCCGCGCAGCTCAGCTTGTCGTGCTCCAGCGGCGGCACGGAACGCGCGTTCGGCAGTTGCGCCTGCAGCAGCGTCTGCCAGTGGTCCGGCACATGGTCGCGCAGGCCGGGTACCAGGAGGAAGGTGATATCGGAATCGAATTTCATGGAATGCCTGTGATGCCTGGGATGCTTGCAAGTCGTTGCGATGCCTGTAATGCGCCTCGATGTCCGCAGCGCGTGTGGCTCTGCGCTGGCTCAGGCGGCGCGTGCCTCGCGCCGGCGTTGCAGCTGCTGCAGGTCGGCGGCGTAGTGCCGGCGGCCGATGGCGAAGACTACGGTGGCGCCGAGCCCCGCCAGCGGGATCAGTTGCAGCGTGGCGAGCAGGCCGATGTGGTCGGACACCATGCCGGTGACGAAGGGGCCAGGCGCCAGGCCGAGCAGGTTGTTGGCCAGCGTGAGCGTGGCGAAGGCCGTGCCATGGATGCGCGGCTCGGTGAGATTGGCCACCATTGCGCTGGTGGGCCCCGCAGTGCCGCCGACCAGCAGCATGCCGGCGGCGAGCAGCACGAGCTGCGCGGTGCTCGGCGGCAGGCGGAAGGCCGCGGCCAGCAGCGCGCAGCAGAGCGCGCTGTAGGTGATCGAGACCAGCCACTTGCGCGCCGGCACATGGCGGGCCAGCCGGTCGGTCAGCGTGCCGCAGGCGATCATGCCGGCACCGCCGGCCACCACCAGGCCCGCCGCGGTGACCCCGGCGCGGTCCGTCGCCATGCCGTAGTAGCGCGACAGGAAGCTGGGGATCCAGGCGAGCAGGGCGCTCATCACCAGCAACTGCAGCGCGCTGCCGACATAGGCGCAGAGGATGGATGGCGCCGAGAACAGGGCGGTCAGCAAGGGGCGCAGCGTCATCCTGCCGGGCGCCGCGGCAACCTCCTCTTCCTCGCCCAGCGCGCGCCGCTGGGCCTGCACGCGGGTCTCCGTGATGCACACACGGAACAGGGCCACCACCGCCAGGCCGAATAGCGCCATGCCGGCGAAGGCCCAGCGCCAGCCAAAATGGGAAGACAGCAGCCCGCCCAGCGCCATGCCCAGCACCGAGCCGAAGGCCCCGCCGGCGATGAAGGCGGCGCTCAGGCTCGCGCGCAGGTGGCGCGGGAACACCGACAGCACCAGGGCAATGCCCACGCTGCCGTAGGCCGCCTCACCGACGCCGACGCACAGCCGCGCCAGGAACATCTCGCCGAAGTTGGTCGCGAGCGCGCAACCCAGCGTGGCGAGGCTCCACATCGCCGCCATCCAGCCCAGGCTGCGAACCCGGCCCCAGCGGTCGCACAGGATGGACAACGGAAAGGTCAGCACGCCGACCATCAGCGCGACCACGCCGCCGAGCGCGCCGAGCTGCGTATCGCTCAAGGCCCATTCGGTCTTCAGCAGCGGAAAAACGACGTTGAGCACTTGGCGGGACATGTAGTCCGACAGCAGCAAGCTGAAGCTCAGCGCGAAGACCAGCCACGGATACCAGCGTCTGCCCGCGCTGCCTGTAGTGCCCTCTGTGCGTGTGGCGCCGGCAGCCATGGCGGCGCGGTTCGTATGTTGTCCCAGCATGTCAGCTCCTGTCGGAAAACCTCGTCCGCGCTCCGGGCGTGGACCTCGGAACTGCGGCTTCGCACCCCGGTCGTGGCGGGGAGGCGTAATCGATGGCTGGGAGTATCTAGGATCGGTGCAATCTGGTTTGTCATTACGTGACAAGTTTTTTGCATACGGTGACAGTGCGGGAAAACGTGGAGATCAGTCCGGAGCGGCAAGCGACGCATTGGAAAGCGGTCAGCTACGCGTTTACCCCGAGGCAATTCGATCCGCCATGTAAGACGTGGGTAAGGGGTACCGATTAACTTATCGGCACGGAATTCGGATGACGCCCACGCAAATGCGCCTATCGCCGCAGCACGCTGACGCGGGCGACTATCGCGTCCGGCGCTGCACCGACTGCATCCGGCAACGCAAGGCCATAGATGGCAGGAGACATAGATGAATGAAGATCTGGTCGCAAGACTGAAGGCAAATCCCCGATATCGCGAGCTTGTCCGCAAGCGTACAAGGCTCGGATGGTCGTTGACCGCCATCATGCTCGTTATCTACTACGGATACGTCCTGCTGATTGCATTCGATAAGGAACTCCTTGCCACAAAAATAGGAAGTGGCGTGATGACGTGGGGCATGCCGATTGGCCTGTTCGTGATCGTCTTTACCGTTGCCATCACCGGTTTCTACGTACGCCATGCCAACGGCTCCTACGACAATCTGACCGCGCAGATCAAGAAGGAGGTGGCATGAAAGCGAATCACGCAGTCGTTGCCTGCTGGGCGCTGCTTCTGTCATCGGCCGCACTCGCGGCCGGTGGAGACCTTGGGCAGGCGGTGCGGCAGCCAACCAACTGGACAGCTATCGGAATGTTCGTCGTGTTTGTCATTGGCACGCTTTTCATCACAAAGTGGGCGGCAACGAAGACAAAATCAGCAGCGGCGTTCTACACGGGCGGAGGCGGCATCACCGGCTTCCAGAACGGCCTGGCGATTGCCGGCGACTACATGTCAGCGGCTTCATTTCTCGGCATATCGGCTGCAGTTTTCACCAATGGCTATGACGGGCTGATCTATTCCATTGGCTTCCTCGTCGGCTGGCCGATCGTCACCTTCCTGATGGCGGAGCGGCTGCGCAATCTTGGCCGGTTCACATTTGCCGACGTTGCGGCGTACCGCTTCAAACAGGGGCCGGTCCGTGCGTTCGCGGCGTCGGGCACGCTGGTGGTGGTCGCGTTCTATCTGATCGCGCAGATGGTGGGCGCCGGGCAGCTGATCAAGCTGCTGTTCGGGCTGGAATACTGGATCGCAGTGGTCATCGTGGGTACGCTCATGATGGTGTATGTCCTTTTCGGCGGCATGACCGCAACGACGTGGGTGCAGATCATCAAGGCCTGCCTGCTGCTCGGCGGAGCTTCGTTCATGGCCTTCATGGTGCTGGCCCAGCATCACTTCAGCCCTGAGGCTCTGTTTGCGAAAGCGGTCGAGGTCCACGCCAAGAAGGACTCCATCATGAGTCCCGGCAACTTCATCAAGGACCCTATCTCGGCCATCTCGTTTGGCATTGCCCTGATGTTCGGTACGGCTGGCCTGCCGCACATCCTGATGCGATTCTTCACCGTGCCCAACGCCAAGGAAGCGCGCAAGTCGGTCTTCTGGGCGACTACCTGGATCGGTTACTTCTACATCCTGACCTTTATCATCGGTTTCGGCGCGATCGTGCTGGTAGGAACGAACCCGAGCTTCCAGGATGGGAGCGGCAAGCTGCTTGGTGGCGTCAATATGGCGGCCGTACACCTTGCCAGCGCAGTAGGTGGGAACGTGTTCCTCGGTTTTATCTCAGCAGTGGCGTTTGCCACGATCCTGGCCGTCGTTGCCGGCCTGACGCTTGCCGGCGCATCAGCCGTTTCGCACGATCTCTATGCAACGGTATTCAAACATGGCAATGCGTCCAGTCGCGATGAACTGCGTGTATCGCGTATCACGACCGTCATCCTCGGCCTGGTCGCGGTGGTCCTTGGCATTGTCTTCGAGAAGCAGAACATTGCATTCATGGTGTCGCTTGCCTTCGCCGTTGCGGCCTCAGCCAACTTCCCGGTGCTGTTCATGTCGGTGCTGTGGAAGGGCTGCACCACGCGAGGCGCAACCGTGGGCGGCTTCCTGGGACTGTTGTCGGCGGTGGTTCTCACCATCCTGTCGCAGGCCGTCTGGGTCGACGTGTTCCACTTCAAGAACGCGCCGTTCCCCTACACGTCCCCGGCACTGTTTTCGATGACGATCGGCTTCCTCGGCATCTGGCTCGTCTCGATCACCGACAAGTCGGCAAGGGCGCGCCTGGACAAGGCCGGCTTCGAAGCCCAGGAGCTGCGCTCCGAGACCGGGATCGGTGCAGTCGAGGCGGCAGGCCATTGATGGAGGCCACGGCGGATCCGATGTGATATTCCACTTTAAAGCTCCGCTCCGGCCCGGCCTGCCGTGTCCGCCTGTAAGCCGTCATATGAACTGTTGCTTCGACATCGGTCAGTGCCCCCCGCTGCCGCCTTGCGCATGGCCGCTTATGAGAGCTGGCGCGAGTTCGAGCAGCGCGGCTGCGCGTTGCTTCACCCGTGGGACCGGGTCCGTCTGCATCAAGGTCTCGATGGCATTGCGTAGGGCACGCTCGCTCGGGGGGTTTCCCAGAGCAGGGCGTATCCGCCGCAGGAACGGAGTACGCGGCCTGGCGATGGCCAAAAGTGCATCAATGGCAATCAGGCTCAGGGGCCGGCCAGCTTTAAACCAGGCATCCGCTTTGGACCAGCTGAAGCCCGACGCTGCAGCCAGGTAGCCCCATGCATCAACCGATGGCTCGCTCGCGTGGGTTTCAATCCAGTCAAGGGCCATCGTAGACCTGAAGTGCGACAAGGCTCCGAACAGCTGCCGCCGCTCTCTCTCCGGCATCGCGTCCAGTGCGTCGACGACCAACTTGAAACCCTCGTCAAGGGGCAGGCATGCCGCCGCAGCCTCTGCGAGGGACCGGAGCAAGCGATAGTCTGGCGAGGCCTGCCACGCGCGTCTGGTCACAGGAGCTCCCTCCGTGCCAATGAGCGCCGCCACTTGCAGGACTACAGAGCGGACCGACAGATTGCGCGTGCTATCAAAACGGTCAGAAAGACAGGCCAGGACTTCCTCGGCAGGCAGGCGTAGCCATGCTGCGCGCAGCTCGTCATCCAGCTGCCATCGTGTTATGGAGTAGCCCAAGAGTGCATCAGGCGACTGCTGGACTTGTCTCAAGTTCGGGGCTGGGTACAGGTAGGGCTGCTCGACATCCTCTTCAGGCTGGCTCGCTTCCCCGTCGTCGTCATAGAAGTCGTCGTGCAGCAGGAACTTCGCCCACCCGTGCCTCTTCGCCAGGTTGAACCACTCGAGCGGACGAAGCGAGCGGCTCATCAGCCGGACGTGACATTGCTGGCAGACGAGGTACGGCTCATCTGGGTCGTCCGCCCGCTCCCCTAACGAGGAAGGGCGCCGCTCGCATGCTTGGCAAAGAACTGTCATGGTGGGATAACTCAGCGGCAAGCTTGGTGTATCCACGATTCCTTATAGGTAGCCACAACGCGCCCTTTGGATTGATATTGACGCCATCGTACCTTATTCCTTATGTTCATTTTTGGCCTCATCAATCAACGCACCACATACCATTCGCCAGTATGGCGGAGGCTGAAAGCGGGGAATCGGACAGATGCCTCCACCAGGCACACGCAATTCGCGCACACGCGGCTGGTCCGCCAGCAAATATAGCGTCTTATCGTACTGCAGCGTCAGGCTCTGCGACACCTTGCGCCATTCGCGCCAGGTCCTCATCAAGCCCGTGTCGCCTCAAAATACGCAAAGGCCGATTCGGTTGGCACGAAGCGCAGCGCCATCAGTTGGCTGGTGGCATCGTCCACGTAGACCAGCAACATGCAAGGCGACGAGCGGTCTTCGAACCAGGCATGGTCGCTGCCATCGATCTGGATCAGTTCACCCAGGCAGGCACGCCGATTCCTTGGCTGGTGGACCTTGGGCGGACGCAGCCGGCGCGGCACCCAAAAACCCGCGTCGATCATGAGGCGGCGCACGGTCTCCTTGGCCAGCGTGATGCCATGGCGTTCACGCAGCTTCTCGCAGGCCAGGGTCGGGCCGAAGTCGGCATAGTCGTCACGGATCAGGCCGAGCGCCCGCGCCGCAAGACCCGGCGGTGTCCGGTTGTTGGCCAATTGACCCTGGTGGCGATTGAGCAAGCCGGCGGCGCCGTCCTGTTGGTACCGCCGCGGCAGGCGCAGGGTCTGGCGGGAGGTCAGCCCCAGTCTGGAGGCGGCAATCCCTGTCTTGAGATAGCCGTCGGCCAGCGCCTGGATGACCTTGAGCCGGTCAATCTGCCGCATCGTCATGGTAATGGCTCCTGCTGGCATGACGGGCTCCGTGGCGCTGGAAGCCGTCAAGCTTACGCCTGCCAAACTCGGACATTTGAACTTGGCCAGAACCGGACATTCTGATTTGGCCTCTACAATACGTTTTACGGATAATAAGGATTATGTTAAATCAATAAAATGCAGTGCGGCTTGTCGTTCTCCGCTGCCGTAGCCCGGCACCAAAATGTTGGATCCGCGAAAAACAACTACCGATCATTGCCAACCTGGCACACCCACTCGAAGTCGCCCACAACGTAGCAGTGCTCCGGCGCAATTGTATGTGGAAATTCCCGTAAGCCCGTCCAATTGTGGCCCGTAAGCCACTGGCTACTTTTCCTACATACCATTGATCACCATTGATCGCGGCTTACTGCTTCTATCTCGATCGAAGCTCATCAGCGGTAACCCACGAGCGCTGGCTGATGTCCTCCTCGTAAGCCTCTTGACGCACGGCGAATCGAATGCCGCATATCTTAGCCCTCCGCTGAGGGCTGTTCAGGAGCGGTCATGGGGGGCTCCAACGGCACAGCTTGTTCATCTAGGCTGCAAGCACAACCAAACCTACCTATTCACATCGCTCCGTAGCCCTTGCATGCTACGAACCGTTGGCCATAGCGCTCGGAGAGAGAGGCATCCACATCAATACCCTTTCGCTTGGCGGTACGCTCACGCCGCACTACGTTGCGTCGCTTTCCGCGCGCCGGCACTCCCCTACTTCACCATCCCGAACGGATCGGGGACGACATGGCCGTTGGCGTTGTTCCAGAAGTTCTGGAGCACAAAGCCATATTCGGAAAGATTCTGGTTGAACGGTTCGAGCATCGCATTTGCACTGGACAGCTTCCAGTCGGCCTGCAACTCGCAGGCAAGCGCGAATGTCGTGACCAGTTCCGCGCCAGCATTGGCCATACGCGACATGGCGGCATCCGCCTCATAGCGGTTCCAAGCGCCGCACGCATCAACCACCGGGTATACGCTGTAACCGTCGTTCAGCATCGACAGTGTCGGCAGCGCACAGCAGGTGCCGATCGTCACGCCAGCGATAATGATGTGGCGGCGGCTGGTCTGGGCGACAAGATCCTCCAGCGCCTTGCGGAAGGTCGGATCTTCATAGCAGTTGATGATGCCGGTGCGGCGGTAGATTGGCTGGTCGGAAAAGATCTCTTTGATCTCCGGCAGATTGTCGCCGTTTTGCCACTGCGCGTTCGACGAGGTGATGAGCGTGGGCAGGCCCAACGCCTTCGCCGTGCGGGCAAGACCGACTACATTGCTCTTGAGTTCGGCCAGCGAGGTGGTGTCGCGCATCCCCGCCATCAGCCCGATCTGGTGATCGACCAGCAGGACGATACTGTTCTCGGCAGTCGGCTTGTCGTGGCCGTAGCGGCCGGCAACGCGGGCGTCGGCGGCGGACACGCGGTTGGGAAGTGCGTTGTCAGTGATGGGGCTGACGATATCGGCGGGACGGGTCGCGGTCATGCTGTTTCTCCTTGATGGTTGTGGGGATATGCGGGGCACGGACTCGACGCCTGCGCCCTAGGGATCCACATGGGAAAACCGCCTTCTCTGGCATGCGTTGCAGCACACCGCCAGCAGTCAGGTAGCCGAGTTGCTCGTTCAGAACCTTGGCCGAAATCATGAAAGCATGATAGGAAGTCGAGGGGCTGGTTGATGGAATAAATCCGACCTCTCAGCCGTTTACACGATAACGCGGCGCCCCCCTCAGGCCAGGCGTGGCCGGGTGCCGTGCCGGTAATAGCGGCAACGACGCCACATTTTCCGGGGCTCCATGGCCGGCGCCGGATGCGTCAATTTGATATTCAATACAAGCGGAGATACGTGCACGGGGTATCTAAGCAAACTAAACGATACAGAGCGAACGGTCCGGCGCGGGTCCCGAGTGACCCGGAAGTCGGGCAGCAAAGCAGGAGACACATCATGAACGGGCGCAGGTTTTGCAAGATCGCCCTCGCACTAGTGGCAGGGGCGGCGATGGCCGCCGGCGGTCCCTCGCTGGCCGGCGGTCGGGGCGGCGGTCGTGGTGGCGGCGGTGGCATGCACGGCGGCTTTCACGGTCACGATGGCTTCCACCATGACGGTTTTCACCATGGGCACAGGCACGTGGTCTTCGTGGTAAGCAGCGGCTGGCCGGGCTGGTGGGGATATCCATACGACGGCTGGCCATACCCCAATGCCTACCCCGGTTACTACACGCCCGCAGCGCAATACATCGAGCAAGGTGATGGGTCGGACGGTGCGTCGGCTAACGCATGGTGGTACCGCTGCGACCAGCCCAGTGGCTATTACCCATATATCAAGGACTGTCCTGGCGGCTGGCAAACAGTGCCGGCCCAGCCGTCGCCGTAATGCCGAGGCATAGATGAAACCGCGTTCCGTTCCCCTCCTGATGGCGGCCGCGTTAGTTGTGGGCGCCTGTACGGCAATGCCGTCGAGTCCCAGCGTGATGGTGCTCCCAGGCAGTAGCAAGACGCTCGACCAGTTTCTCGGTGATGACCATAACTGCCGCCAGTTCGCGCTGGGCCAGGTCGGCGGCGTGAGCTCGCATCAAGCCTCCAACACGGCGGCAATGGGCAGTTCGGCGGTCGGTGCCAGCAATTCCAGCGACTCAGCAGACAGTGCGCAGCACCAATACGACGCTGCCTACATTCAGTGCATGTACGCCAGCGGACACCGGGTCCCGGTCTACGGCCAGATGCTCGCGGCACCGCCCGCGACGCCACCTGCCAATTACAAGCCCTACTCCCCGCCGCCGGCACCGCAAGGGTACGCCCCCTGACCGTCCTGGCGAATCTTCAAAGCAATTGGCGCAAGGGACCGTTGCAATATCGGCGCAACGGCGGCGGCTGCCGGTTGGGTCAGGTTGACCGCATTGGCCGACGAGCCGGCGTTGGCCGACACGGCGGCGGACGGCTCGTCGACCATTGCAGCCGTTTGATTGGGTTGAGCCGAGTGTTCGAAATGGATCGGCGACGGCCGCTCGGCCGGCAATGGTGGTCGGCAACTTCCGGTCAGTGGACTAGACCGCTAGCGCGGTAACCCTCCGGCCAAGCGCCGGGGCAACCGGGCCGGCAGCGCTGTTTCCCATGTTGAGGAGCGAGGCCAGGACAGGTGCTTACTTTTCAGTGGCCCCCCCCCCCTTGTGCGGTGTGGTGATCTCCTTCGTCTTGTGGCCGGCGATACCGAATGTCCTGCTCTGGCTCGCCGCAGGGCCTATTACCCCTCCCCATGCCGCCTTCGAGTAGCCGGCTTCAGAATTCGGTGAACTGGCTTCCAGTCGAAACGCTTTTCCCAACTTGAGCGGTCGAGAGCGACACCGGATGTGGTGTCCCGTCCACGTTTGCCCAGCTTCCAGGCTGGTCTGCGAGGCGACGCCAAGCAATCCAGGATCGATCCATCTAAAGACGGCACTCTACAAGGCTGCCTCCGTTTTTGTAATGATCTCTACATCATTGAAACTCGTGCTAAGCCCCCCTATGCTGCCTTCCATGACCACATCCCAAGATTCCTGGATCCTGCTGATCGTCAGCCTTCCCACATCGGGCGCGACCGCCCGCATGCGGATTTGGCGCACGCTCAAGGCGTTAGGCGGAGCCGCCTTGCGCGACGGGGCCTATCTGCTGCCGGCCAGGGCCGAGCAAGTGGAGCAGTTCCGCGAACTGGCCGACGAAACCCAGTTGCAGGATGGCCAAGCCTGGCTGTTGACCGTACATCCCCAAGAGGACGACGACGCCGCCGTCTACCGCGCACTGTTCGACCGATCGGGCGACTATGCCGATTTCCTCGCCTCCGTCTCGGAAGCTCGCCAGACGCTTTCCGGACTAAGTGAAGCCGAGCTCAATCGCTTGCTGCGGCGGCTCGGACGCAATTATGAAGCGATTCGCAAGGTCGATTTCTTCCCCAACGAGGCGTCCTTGCGTGCTGAAGCGCAGTGGCGAGACTTTACGGGCGCCATTGAAACGATCCTGTCGCCGGGCGAGCCGCATCCTGCGGCCGGGTCGATCGCGCGGCGCGACCCCACGCAATACCAGGGGCGGCTATGGGCGACCCGCCGCCATCTTTGGGTCGACAGGGTGGCGTGCGCCTGGCTGATCCAGCGCTTCATCGATCCCCACGCCCGTTTTCAGTGGCTCGAATCGCCCAGCGACTGCCCCACCGACGCGTTGGGCTTTGATTTCGACGACGCGACATTCACCCATGTCGGCGACAAGGTTTCCTTCGAGGTGCTGCTTGCAAGCTTTGGCCTGGACGCAAATCCAGGATTGCAGCGCCTGGCGGGGATGGTCCACGCGTTGGATGTCGGCGGCCCGACCGTCCCCGAAGCGAGCGGGTTCGAGGCGATTCTGGCCGGCGCCCGCGAGCGGCTGGCCGACGACGATGCGCTGTTGGCCGAAATCGGCCTGGTGCTGGATTCCCTGCATGCCCACTTTTTGAATCACCGGAAACGCTAGCCGTCACCGAGTCCATCTCAAGGAAGCTCCATGAGCAACCCGCAGCGAACCGACATTCCGCAAGCGCCGGCGGCCGAACGGCCGAGCTATTCGTTCCGGCAACTTGTGTTCTATATGTTGCGCCTGGGTACGCTGGGCTTCGGCGGCCCCGTTGCCCTCGCCGGCTACATGCACCGGGACCTGGTGGATGCGCGTAAGTGGATTACCGATGCCGATTACAAGGAAGGCCTGGCGCTGGCACAGTTGGCTCCCGGTCCGCTGGCTGCGCAACTCGCCATCTATCTTGGCTATGTGCATTACCGCATCGTCGGAGCGACCTTGGTCGGCATTGCATTCGTCATCCCGTCATTCCTGATGGTGGTGGCGCTGGGTTGGGCCTACGTCCGCTTTGGCGGGCTGACCTGGATGCAGTCGGTGTTCTATGGGGTTGGCGCGGCGGTCATCGGGATCATTGCGATCAGCGCCTACAAGCTCACCAACAAAAGTGTGGGCAAGGACAAGCTGCTGTGGGTGATCTACCTGGTGTTGGCAACGGTGACCGTGGTGACCGAATCCGAGATCGCCTGGCTGTTCCTGGCGGCCGGGATCGTAGTGTGGTTCTGGCGCGCGCCACCGAAGTGGCTGCGACAAGGCGGCCTCAACGCCATTGCGGCGACGCAAGTGCCCGCGGTGAGCGGGATCGTCAGCACCGTGGACTGGCCGCTGTTGACGCAGATCGGCGTGTTCTTCGCCAAGGCCGGCGCCTTCGTATTCGGGTCCGGACTTGCCATCGTGCCGTTCCTGTACGGCGGCGTCGTGACCGAGCACCATTGGTTGAACGACAGGCAGTTTGTCGACGCAGTGGCAGTGGCCATGATCACGCCGGGCCCCGTGGTGATCACGGTCGGGTTCATCGGCTATCTGGTTGCCGGCCTGCCGGGGGCGTCCGTGGCCGCGCTAGGCACATTCCTGCCTTGCTACCTGTTTACCGTGATCCCGGCCCCCTACTTCAAGAAGTACGGGAAGCGCCCCGGCATCATCGCCTTCGTCGATGGTGTGACGGCGGCGGCGGTTGGGGCCATCACGGGCGCCGTGATCGTCCTGGCCAGACGCTCGATTATCGATCTGCCCACTGTCTTGCTTGCGCTTGTCACGGTCGCGTTGCTCTGGAAATTCAAGAAGTTGCCTGAGCCAGTCATCGTCGTCGGCGCCGCACTGATCGGCCTGGTCGCCTACCCGCTTCTCCATTCATGAACCGCACGAACAAGGCATCCATCATGATCTATGAAATGAAGCCGCTGGGCGTCGATCCAGGCAAGCTCACTGGCCTCTCGGAAAAACTGATCGTCAGCCATTACGAGAACAACTATGGCGGCGCGATGAAACGATTGAATGCCATCGCCGCGGAACTTGCCTCGCTGGATCCGGCAATCGCACCCGTGCTTGGCGCAATCCCGATGACATGGATGGCTGGATCTCCGCGCTCGACACCAGCCGGCCGGTGATCGTCTATTGCGTACACGGTCATCAAGTCGGCCAGGACAGTGCCGCCCGGCTGGAAGACACAGGCTTCCGAGGCATGGTGATGTATGACGCCCTGTATGCCTGGTGCCTGCATTGCCGGGCGGAGACGCATCGGTGGCCAGCGAAGATGCCTGCATGAACTTCTTTGCGATGTCGCCCGGGAGGTACCCCGTGAAAGCGATCCTGCTCTTTGTATGGATGCTGCTGACAGCCATGCCGGCAACTGGAGAAACGATCATGTTCAACCAGGACAAGCAAGGTGCGTTGCCCGCAGGATGGGTGGCGGGTGTCACCGGCCGCGGCACGCCGAAATGGACCGTCGAGGCAGACCCGGCCGCGCAGAGCGGCGCCAACGTGCTCAAGCAATCGGGCTCCGGGGATTTCCCCTGGTGCGTGAAGCAAGCTGTTTCCATCGCCGACGGCTTCGTGGAGGTCAAGTTCAAGCCCATCGCTGGGCGAGAGGACCAAGCCGGCGGCGTCGTCTGGCGCTGGAAGGACAGCGATAACTACTATGTCGCGCGGGCGAATGCATTGGAGAACAATGTCTCGCTGTACTACACGACAGGCGGCCGCAGGCACACCATTCTGTATCAGGAGGCCCCAGTCGCTGCCCGGGTCTGGCATACGCTGCGCGTGGAATTCCTTGGGAACCGCATCCAGGTCGCGCTGGACGGCAAACGCTACATCGATGTAGCGGACGATCACATCAGCGGCGCCGGGGCGGTCGGCGTATGGACCAAGGCGGACAGCGTGACCTTGTTCGACGCCTTCTCATTTGGAAACCCCAGTGCGAAATAGCACCGAAGAAAAGCACCAAGAAATAGTAAAACCAATGATCACATCAGAGCAATCCAGAAGCATCGCCAGCAACCCGCAATGGCAAGCGAAGGCAGGAACGTCGCGACTGGCGAAGGCAAATCCGGCCCCGGTCAGTCTCCAATCGCGAGTGCCAGGATATGGATCGGCATCGCGATCCTCCGCTCTGCTACCGCAGTCCCGGCCGAAGGCGCATTCAAGCGCCTGTCTGTCGCCGGCATCAAGAAGGGGCTTGTTGGCAAGATCGTCACTGACGGTGCCCATTGGTCGGATAAGATCACTTGCTGCACGGGAAATCCTCATGAAGCCGATCACGCGCGAACGTGCCGGGTTAGACCGTTTCCCCTACCGCACAGCCGACTATGGCACGCAGCGTGGATGGTACCTTTGCGATGTACACGCTTAAGGACCCGGCTTTCACTACCCGCCAAAGTTGGCTCGCGCGCCTGCTACTGCCCGCAGGGGTCCATGCCAGCGCTCTACCGCTTCTCATCGGCCGCGCGCTACGCGCCTTCTGTGACGGGTTCATCGCCGTTCTGTTGCCTGCGTACCTTCTTGCGCTCGGTTTCGGACAACTGGCAGTCGGGTTCATCAGCAGTGCCACCCTGACCGGCTCTGCACTGGCAACGATACTGGTCGGAGTCCTCGGCAATCGCTTCCCGCAACGCCGCCTGCTGGTGTTGGCGGCTGCATTGATGGCCGCGACCGGCATCGGCTTTGCCGGTCTGTCTTCCCTATGGCCGCTGTTGCTCGTTGCATTCGTCGGTACGCTCAACCCAAGCTCTGGGGACGTCAGCGTATTCCTGCCACTGGAGCAGGCTCGCCTGGCTGACTCGTCTACCTCTGATGCCCGCACGGCGCTCTTCGCCCGTTACAGTCTGACCGGCGCCTTCTCTGCCGCCATTGGTGCGCTGGCCGCGGCCTTTCCGGACTGGCTCACCACGCACTTGGGAATATCGTTCCTCAGCGCAATGCGCGCCATGTTCAGTTTCTATGCTTTGACCGGCGTCGCGCTCTGGTTTATCTATGCCCGCTTGCCAGAGCTACACCCGGAGACCGTCTCGGCGACAGTACCGCTTGGCCCGTCTCGCCGGATCGTTACCCGCCTTGCACTGCTCTTCAGCGTCGACGCCTTCGCTGGTGGCCTGGTGGTGAACTCTTTGCTGGCGCTGTGGTTGATGCAGCGCTTCGGTCTTTCCCCAGGGATCGCCGGCCAGTTCTTCTTCTGGGCGGGGTTGCTCACCGCAGGCTCCCAACTCGTTGCCGTGCCGCTGGCTCGCAAGTTCGGCTTGCTGAACACAATGGTGTTCACCCATATTCCATCCAGCCTCTGCCTGATCGGGGCTGCATTTTCCACATCCCTGATGGCGACCCTGGCCCTGCTGCTGGTGCGCAGCGCACTGTCCCAGATGGACGTACCGACCCGTACCGCTTATGTGATGGCCGTGGTAACGCCCCCCGAGCGACCGGCTGCCGCGAGCCTGACCGCAGTACCCAGGAGCCTGGCTTCCGCGCTTAGTCCGACCCTCGCGGGCGCGCTGTTGGCAATGGGCTGGGTCGGCGCACCGCTGGTCGCCTGCGGCCTACTCAAGATTACCTATGATCTGGCGCTCCTGCGCGCATTTCGACATATCAAGCCGGCCGATTGACCGAGCTCCAATCCTGTCCAGAGGCATGAACACCTTTCTAAGAATGTTCAGGGACGAACGGTGTTGCGCATCATGGATCGAGTATGACACCGGGCGGGCAACCGCACGGTGCATGAGTCGCCGAACCCGGAAACCCCCGCTACAAGCCTAAGGCTTTAGCGGCGGGAGTATTGATGCGCCTTCCTGGTCAATTGCCGCCGATCGGGCGCAACGTCCAGACGGTTGCCGTATTCGTGTTGTCGTTCACCGCCGCGAATTGCGGCTGGCCACTGCTGCTCAGTCCGAATGCGAGGCCGAATGCGGAGCCAGGTGACGGGTCGACCTGCATCGTCGCGATGAAACGCCCATCGGGCGTGAACTCGACGATTTCGCTGGCATGTTGCGCATTAGGGTTAATGGCATCGCCGTTCGCTGTCACCAGATCTCCATTCGGCGCAAGCGCCAATGCCAACGGCCCGCGAAGGTGGTCAATGTCTTGATAGATTACCGTTCCCGGTCCATTGTCGCGCGCGAGCGCCGCAGCGCGCGATACTGCGAACACCTTATTGTCGTTGGTTGATGCGACATAAAGCACATCATGGGCCGCGTCATAGGCCAGTCCTGTTGGGCCAACAACGAGCGCTGCGGGATCGGTTCGGTGCGAGTAGCCGGACGCAATGATATGCGAGCTATTCAAGAGCGTCGCGCCACTCGCGCCAATGTTGATATCGATCCTTGCCACCGTTCCGTTCAACACGTTCGATACGAACGCCGTGACCTGCGGTCCTTGATCGATGGCGACCGTCATGTCCCACGGCCCGTCCAGGAGGATTGGATCGTTCAGCTCGCTGAGAAGCCTTCCTTGAGGAGTGATCACCAATAGTGAGCTGTTCGAGGTGATGGCTGTGCCATTCGTCGTCGGAAGATTGCCGACCAGCACGAACCCGCTCTTCAGCACAGCCAGGGCGGTGGTGAGCCCCCGATTTTGCCCCTGGAAAAAGGTGACTGGCTTGCCGTCGGTCACAAGCTTCACAATGGTCGTTCCCGTGCCTTGTTTGTTGGAAGCGGCGTTGAAATTGGACACCAAGACGTCCCCCGGCTTCAGTGCACTCCCCGACGGTACGCCGCCAGGCACGAAAGCAATGCCGTAGGGATTGAGGTCGTGGTTGGTCGGAACGGTCGACGCGACCGTGGATGTTGGTGGAATGATCGGTTCTCCACCTGCATGAGATCCATGCGCGCTGCTTCGAACACCAAGAGCGGTACCGCGCCAGCGGCTTCAATCTGGTCACGGCAGCGATCGTTGTGGAATTACGGGCTACCTCGAACGGGCTGTCGAGGCGATGGTTGGCCGCGGCATGTCCCGTTGACACGGCCTTGTTGCCGTCACCGCTCGGCTGAGAGGGGGAGCCGTCGGACGACGGATGACTGAAAGACGAATACAAATAATTTGCATTCCTGATTATAGAGAGACGACCAGCAAGTTCACAGCCCACTTCGCCCGAAATTTTAGCCAGGAGAGAAAGTGTTGCTCGGATGCAAATATTGACCGAAAAAGAGATCTATTTAGCGCTTGAAAGCGAAAGTTGTCAGTAGATTGGAACATCCCGCAAGACGTTAAATGTTTTTACCTAATGACAAGCAATATTGATGTCATATGTATTCTGCAGCGGCAACGCTGTGGGTCGGCAATAGGTGCATGCGCTCCTGATACACCTGCTTACACGATTGGCGCCCTTCCATCGGCCAAGGCGTCAACGCTGCAGCATGCGCATCGTTACAGACGGTAACCCATCTTTAATTCTGCGAATACGCAACTGGACAATGGCGGCATAGAGTACTTGCAGAATCATCAGGAGCAGCATCATGCGAAAGATCTTGGCAATTGGCCTGCTGGCTGGCGCCGCCGGCCTTATCTCAGGCGTCGCCGAGGCACGAGTCGACGTAGGAATTGGCATCGGCCTGCCCTGGCCGGCCGTGGTTGCACCTCCCCCGCCCGTTTACTATGAGCCGGCGCCCGTTTATGTCGCCCCCCAGCCAGTCGTGGTTGCGCCCGGCTACTACGACGATTGGCAAGCCCGTGCATGGCGCGAACAGCAATGGCGTGAAAGACGCTGGAGAGAACGCGAATGGCGCGAGCGACACCGCGATTGGCATCGTTGGCACGACGACGATGACTGAACTTGATCGTTGACTGCAGGCATTGACGATTCGGCTCGCAGGCTTGGATACATTTCACTACATTTTTCTAACAGTGCCGGGAGCGCTTTCGCAAGGTCCGCAATCATCGGAGTAATACACACGCCATTGCGTTTCTTAATCTTCTTGGCACACCGCATCCGCACAGCCCGCATGATTCTTGCATGAAGGCCCTCACACCGTAGCTACCCACCCGAAGAGCCGGTGACCCAATAGGCCACCAGCCACTAAAAAAAGGGCTGCGACGCCGAGATTCGAGATAAGGATCATAAGCGTAGCATCCAACGGGTGGAGGAGTGAAAGGGCAGTCGCTGCCATGGCGGCGACCGACAGGCTGGCCACCATTGCGATCGGCGCTGGCGCCAGCCGCGCCACATAGCGCAGCATGATCAGCAACGCTAGCGACAGCGGTATGCTTACCATTGCCAATGTCGCAAAGCAGCGTGCTGTCTCGCCAAGGTTCAGACCATCCGGGCCGATGCTTATCCAGCCAGTCAGGCAGCCGTAGCCGATTGTGGAGATCCAGACGAGCATTGCCGGTGCCGGCAATAGCAGCCATCGCCGAGACCGGCCCGGGATGCTGGCAAGGAATACCGCTACCGCTGCCATCGCGCCCGTCGCCAATGCACTGGCAATGCTGATCACAAACGCGGGTTGATGAAGCTTGAGCGCCAAATCCGACCGCACGCCATGACCAACGGCGACAAGCGCGAGCACCAACACAGCAAACAGCAGCCAGCACGCTGCGCGCACGACAGGTGAGCGAAGCCGTCGTATGGGCGGTGCATTTTCAACGAGAGAGTCGATCAAGTCGGCGGTCGGAATCATCTTTCGCTACCTCGCGGGGCCTATCAATCTACGCAGCGTTTTCAAAGCCCTGTGGACGGCCACTTTCAACGCCGCGACCGACACACCGCTAGCTGCCGACGCCTCCTTCAGGGACATCTCCTCAAGCTTCAGCATGCGAAGCGCATCGCGCTGTCCGGCCGGCAGCTGTTGAACGGCCTCGCGTACGGTACGCGCATCCACCGCTTCTTCCTGCAGGTTCGCGGCTGGATCCATAAAGGTTTCGTTCTCGGATTCAAACGGCGTTTCGTGAATCCCCGTGCGCCCTCTCCTGCGTAGTCCGTCGACGATGCGCCGGTTGGCAATGGCGACTAGCCAGGGGCCGAACGGGCGGCTAGGGTCATAGGTATGGCGTACCGAATGCACCGTTAGCAGGATGTCCTGTACTGCGTCCTCGATGTCGCTACGGTTGTGCATCTGGCGCGCGGCGAGCGCCCGCAGGTAGGGCGTGATGTCCTCCAGAAGACGGCGGTAGGCGCCGCGGTCGCCACCTTGTGCCCGCTCCATTTCCATAGACCAATCGGGCGTCCCGTCGGGGCGAGTTGCCGGCAGCTCCGGCTGGCGATCAGGCGCAAGCGAGTCCGCAGCCTCCTTCACGAGGCTGTGGAGAGCGCCACGACGATCCGGATGTTGGGGCATGTTCGAATTTTGCTTCGAAGATGAAATTCTGTCGCGCAAAAAAAATTCATACCGCAGGTAACCTTTTACCTTGCCACGCCGAATCTCTTCACACGACCCCAATCCCCGGGGCCGCAAAAGCGTGCGGAGGATGCAAGATGAACAAGCATGTATTGGCCGCCTCGTCCCTGTCGACAGCGATTGGCCTCGCGCTCGCCATGCAGGCCGCGCCAGCTCAGGCACAGGCCATGAAGGACATGAGCGGTATGCCGCAGATCGTCAAGGACAACATGGCCAGGATGGAGAAGGGCAAGCTCGAAAAGTGCTATGGGATCAACGCCGTGGCCAAGAACGATTGCGCCGAAGGAGCCCATTCCTGTGCCGGGCAATCCACCCAAGCTCGCGATTCGAGATCTTTCGTGCTGTTGCCAGCAGGAGACTGCACCAAGATTCAAGGCGGCAAGCTGAAGGCCACGTAAGCGAGTGTCTGCAGATGCGTACGTCAATTGCGGCAAAGCAAGGCGCATTCGGTCTGATTCCGGCCAGCGCGGGAGTCGGACTGCGCTTCCGGCACCATCAAGAGGTCCTCGGAGAACGGCCTGGCGTCGCCTGGTTCGAAGTACATAGCGAGAACTACATGGGCGGAGGCACGGCGGCGCGCTACCTGGACGCGATTCGCCGGGACTACCCCATTTCGCTGCATGGGGTCGGCCTGTCCCTGGGCAGTGCCGAGGGGCTAGTTCCGGCCCATCTTGCGCGAATACGGAAGGTCGTCGAGCGGATCGAGCCCGGGCTGGTGTCGGAGCACCTGTCATGGAGCGTCGCCGGCGGGACGTATCTTGGCGACCTGTTGCCCCTGCCCATGACCGAAGAGGCGCTGGACATCGTATGCCGGCACGTCGATCAGGTCCAGACCCACCTGAGGCGGCGCATCCTGGTTGAGAATCCCTCGACCTACCTTCGTTTTCGTCACTCCACCATTCCGGAGTGGGAGTTTCTTTCCGCGGTCGCGCGTCGCACTGGCTGCGGCATTCTGTGCGACGTCAATAACGTCTATGTCAGTGCAAGCAATCATGGCTGGGATGCCTCAGCTTACATTGCAGCACTGCCGCCGGAGGTGGTCGGCGAGATCCATCTTGCCGGTCACAGCGTCAGGCAAATCGAGCAGGGACCAACGATCCTCATCGACGACCATGGCTCGCGTGTTGCACCGGAAGTCTGGAAGCTCTATCGCGCAGCCCTCAAGCGGTTCGGACCGAT
This sequence comes from Cupriavidus sp. 96C5-1, assembly GCF_057798855.1. NCBI lineage: Bacteria > Pseudomonadati > Pseudomonadota > Betaproteobacteria > Burkholderiales > Burkholderiaceae > Cupriavidus > Cupriavidus sp. 96C5-1. The sequence goes on from NZ_JBYOJU010000028.1 coordinate 65,865, forward strand.
TCCCACGCTGATCGAATGGGACATCAATGTGCCGACGCTCGAAGTCCTGATGAGTGAGGCTGCTATTGCCGAAACAGATCTGGAGCACCAACGCCATGACGCAGACCGCCCCTACTCTGCTTGAGCTCCAGCGCGCATTCGGCCAGAGCCTGCTGCGCGGCGCCGGTAATGGCGTGACGGCCTACGTAGTCGCGGGTGGCCTGGCACCGCAAGCGCGGCTGAACATCTACCGTAACACCGCCATCAGCGTGCTATCCACGGCACTGCGCCTCTCCTACCCGGCTGTCCAGGCGCTCGTCGGCGAGGAATTCTTCGAGGGAGCCGCCAGGCTCTTCCTGGAAGCTTCTCCACCGCAGAGCGCGTGGCTGGACGAGTACGGCTCGACATTCCCGGACTTCCTGGAGCAACTGCCGCAAGCCGCGACACTTTCCTATCTGCCGGACACTGCCCGGCTCGAATGGACCATTAACACCGTGCAGCATGCCCCTGAGGCCACACCCCTTGCATTGGCGCAACTCGCGTGCCTCACGGACGCCGAGATGGGGCGCACGTGTTTCGAGAGGCATCCCGCGGCACAACTGATGCGATCCGAGTACCCGGTGGACGCTATCTGGTGCGCGGTGCTGGCCCACGACGATGACGCTCTAGAGGCAATCGACATTGCCGGCGATCCGGTCTGCTTGCTTATCCGCCATACGGAGTCCGGCATCGCTATCGACCGGCTCCACGACTGCCAATGGCGCATCGCGGCATCTCTTTTCGCGGGGCGGCCGCTCCATGCTTGCCTCGACGAGACAACGCCGGCAGAGATACACAGTTTGCTCGCCACGCTTCTGGCCGGCGGATGCTTCACGCGCTTCAGCATCGCTGCCCAGACCTTCGATCAATGCATCCCGGACGTTTCGTCATGACAAATCCAGCACCGTCCGCTCGCACCCGCACGACCGCGGTCCAGCGCGCGCTGCACGCGGTCGCGTGCCTTGAGCGTATTCCGTACTCAGTCCTTGCGATCCCGCTGCGACTCGCGGTGGCCACAGTCTTTTGGAGCTCGGCGATGAGCAAGCTGGCTAACTGGGATACCGCCCTCGATCTGTTCAGGGAGGAGTACCGGGTACCTCTGTTGCCGCCCGAACTGGCCGCTTATCTGGCGGTGTCAATTGAGTTGACGACGCCCGTGCTGCTTGTTCTCGGGTTGGCCGCACGGCCCGTAGCGCTGGTGTTGCTCGGCATGACGGCGGTCATCGAGGTGTTTGTCTATCCACAGGCCTGGCCCACGCACATTCAGTGGGCGGCGATGCTACTGGTACTGCTGAGCCGAGGCGCGGGCGACTGGTCCGTGGACCGGTGGTTGTGGACGCGCTTCGGCCGCTAGCCTGACAACTATGCTCGCAGCCTGAACGAGGCAGACAAAGCCCGCGCGCGAATCGCATCCCTCTGGCTCTGTCCGGAGCGGCTGAGAACGGTGTCCGTTCACGCGTGTCTTGCCGCGCCGTAACGGCGCCGGTCGCGGCCTGCGTGGCCTTGACACGTGATGTCCTTGCCGGACATCGGCGACAAGCGGAAACGGGGATGGCAAGCCCTTGGACTCAAGCGCGGCATCATCCAAAGCGACGTGCCCCCTCCCCCAACCTGCCGCAGGCGCAGGCTATCCGTTCTGGCTTTCCGGGTCCCTGATTTCTTGGCGCCGGATCGTCCCCGCACTGACCGGGACATGGCCACACTCTTCGCCGCTGCGTTAGCGTCCGGCTTGGGCCAGTATTGTTTCGATTTGCCGATCCTTTTCTTCCCACAGTTGGGTGAGCCAGCGATGAAACTCGGCGCGGAACGCGGCATCTCCGTCGTAGTCACCTCTACAGAGATTGGACGGGATCGGCAGTTCGCGAGTACGCACGATGACGCGCCCGGATCGGCCACAGGCCAGTTGCCAGAAACTTGGGGTGCCGTCGGGATAGACGATGCTGACGTCCAGCAGCGCACTGAACCGCGGGCCCATCGTGTTGAGCGCCAGCGCCAGTACGCCGGCCTTCGGCTTGAGCAGGTGCCGGTAGGGCGAAGACTGGGTCCGGTGCTTGGCCAGGGTAAAGCGCGTGCCCTCGGCGAAGTTCATTACGCTGGTCGGCACCAGGGCGAACTTGGCGCAGGCACGCCGCGTGGTCTCGCGGTCTTGCGCGCGCAATGCCGGACGCTTGCGCAGCGCCGCCTTGGAATGCCTGCGCATGAACGGAAAATCCAGCGCCCACCATGCCAGGCCGATCACCGGCACATAGATCAACTGCTGTTTCAGGAAGAATTTCAACAGCGGGATGCGTCGGTTCAAGACGCGCTGGAGCACAAAGATATCGACCCAGGAGCGATGGTTGCAATTCACCAGATACCAGCCGGCATAGCGCAGTTCGTCCACACCTTCCACATCCCAGGGTCCGTGTAGCAGCAGGCCGATCCAGGCATCGTTGCAAGTGATCCAGGCAGTGGCGAGGCCGTTGAGAACCGGGTCAATGCGTCGCCGCACCGCGGGAAACGGCAATAGTAACTTCAACACCGCGAGAACGAAGAGCGGTGCGCACCAGAACATTGTGTTCAGCGCCAGCAACGAAAAACTGAGCAGGCCGAGTGCAAAAGCAGGCAACGCACGCATCAGTCGTGCTCCTCGATCAGTGTGGGATGGAAGGATGGCCGCCCTGGTTTGGGCGGGGCGGAAACAGTGGACTGCCACGACCGGAAAGGCGTCAGGTCGGCCATGGATTGCGAGTACCGCCGAAATCCATGGAGAGCGCAGTGCATGGCGTCATGGAGCCAGGCCGTTGCTCGATGCGTGTGCCTGCTTGCCGGCATGTCAGGCGCGCAGGCGGTCGGCCATGCCGGCCGATAGCCAAGGGGGCCGATGAGAGTCCACGATTGCCGCATCAACATCCGTCATCGTTGCGAGCAGCCGACGCCCTGCCCCCGCGCCGGACACCATGATGGCCGCGCCTAGTCCGCTGACGCGTTCGGCGCTGCCGGCCACCAGGGTGACGCCGTGCGGGCCATGGCTTGGCAGTCCGGTCTTCGGGTCAAGGATGTGGTGATAGCGCCGGCCCTCGCGGATAAAGCAACGCTCATAGTCACCCGACGATGCCACGACGCCGTTGCTTAGCGCGACCACACCGACTAGCCGCTCCGGTGCGCGCGGATCGCGCAGGCCGACTCGCCAGTCGCGGCCCTGCAATTGACCGGTGACAAGCACGTCACCTCCGCCATTGATCATCGCGTCGTGCAGGCCCTGGCGATGCAGCACCTGCAGGCCGGCTTGCAATATCGGCAGCTTGGCGATCCCGCCCAAGTCCAGTTTCATGCCGGGCCGGCGTAGATAGGCAGTGCTATCCGCTTCATTGATCACGACGTCGCGGTAGTTCACCAGATGGCGTTCGCCGGCCAGTTCGTCACGGCTGGGGATCACTGCCTGCGTTTGATCGAAATTCCAGCCGGAGAATGCCCCGACCGTAATGTCAAAGGCCCCTTGGCTGCGCGCGGATACCTGGGCCGCCAGCTTCAGCACTGCCAGCAATTCAGGTGCGACCCGCACCGGATTGCGTCCGGCAGCCCGCTGCAATGCGCTGACCTGGCTGTCAGCCCGGTAGCGGCTCATGAGTTGTTCGAGCCGGGCCATCTCGGCAAAGGCCGCAGCGATGGTGGGCTCGGTTGCCCTGGATCCGTGGCCCTGGACCACGATATCGACTCGAGTGCCCAGCAGCGTGCGCGAAACGCGTTGCACGCGCGGGTCAGCCAGCGCCGGCCGCAGGAACATCCCGGTAACCAGCAAAGGTATGCCTGCCAGGTAGCGGCGACGGCCAGGATTGCGAGGATGTTCGGTTCGCATGGCAAAGACCTCAGCGTGCCTGTGCTGTCATGTAGTCCACTGCCGCCTTGACCGCGTCATCGGCCAGGGAGGTGCTGCCGCCGCGTGCCGGCATCATGCCTGTGTTGCCACTGAATCCTTCCAGTGCGTGCTTGTAGAGCGTTTCATTGCCCTGGGCCATACGTGGCCCCCAGTCAGCCTTGTCCCCCACCTTGGGCGCACCAGCCACGCCGGGGACATGGCACATTGAGCAGACCTTGCCGAAGGTGCTCTTGCCAAGTGTGTTCTCTGGGGTGGCCGCCGGAGACGCGGCGGTCAGCCCAACGCTCTGCGCGGGTGTGGGTGCGGCGGCCTCGGCTTGTGCCGAGGCGGCGTCATTCTTCTTCCCGCAAGCAAGCAGGACAGCAGCACAGGCCAGCATCAGGCATAGATTTTTCTTGAGCATGGCGATCTCCTTGAATGAGTTGAAAGCGCTCTGGAAACGAGCATGCCATGCATTCTGTCTTCTTGGTTTCTAAAAAGAAGTATTAAAAATACTCATTTTAAGAATGCCTGACCCAGATCAAGTGCCTTCCCGGCTACTGCTCCGAAGATGCTACCTGCCAACGGGAGCGATGCGCGACATGTGAATCGGCACCGTTGCCCGGCCTCTATTAAAGTTGGTTTAAGGACTGATGATGACCAAGGATAAGACACAGCGGAATGACGTTCCCAGCGCGCCCGGGCGGCGGCGCTTCATTAACACAACAGCGCTGGCCGGGCTGGCATCCGTGGTGGCCTGTACGGACAAGAGCGCTTCGTCCGTGCCCGCCGCCGCAGCCGCCGGTGCGGCGCCTGCTGGCGAGCACGTTATTGCCGGCCTGCATCCGAAACCGGGCGAGCTCGATACCTACTACGGTATCTGGAGCGGTGGACATGCCGGTGACGTGCGCATACTGGGCATGCCTTCGGGGCGTGAAATTCATCGTGTCCCGTGCTTCGTGCCGGATGCGCTGGTCGGCTGGGGCATCACCAATGAGTCGAAGAAGGTGATGGGCACCAAGCCCGACGGCAGCTTGAAATACACGGTTGGCGATACGCACCACGTCCACGCTTCTTACAAGGACGGCAACTATGACGGCCGCTATGCGTGGGTCAACGACAAGATCAATGCACGTCTTGCCCGTATCCGGCTCGACTATTTTGTCTGTGACAAGATCACCGATTTGCCTAACGTGCAGGGCTTCCACGGCATCTTCCCTGACAAGCGGGATCCGGTGGACGAGAAGATCAACTACACCAGCCGCGTGTTCTGCGGCGGCGAGTTTGGCATTCCGCTGCCGAACAACGTCGGCACCGAAGATCACAGCAAGTACCGTTCCCTGTTCACTTGCGTGGATGCCGAAAGCATGGACGTGCGATGGCAGGTGCTGATCGACGGCAATTGCGACCTGGTGGCGACGTCCTACGACGGCAAGCTTGCGGCGACCAACCAGTACAACACGGAAATGGGTGTTCACTACGAGGACATGATGTCCGCCGAGCGCGACGCCTGCCTGTTCTTCAACGTGGCGCGGATTGAAGCCGCGATCAAGGCCGGCAGGTTCAAGACCATCGGCGACTCCAAGGTCCCGGTCGTGGACGGCACGCACGCTGCCAACCAGGACCCGAAGACGGCACTGACTGCCTATGTATCGGTGCCGAAGAACCCGCATGGCGTCAACGCCAGTCCTGACCAGAAGTACTTCATCTGCGCGGGCAAGCTGTCGCCCACCGTCACGGTGATCGAGCTGTCCAGGATCCTCGACTGGTTCGACGGCAAGCTCGCGGCGCTGGATGACGCGATCGTGGCGGAAGTCGAGGTGGGTCTGGGGCCGCTGCATACCGCCTTCGACGGCCGCGGCAACGCCTACACCACCTTGTTCCTGGATAGCCAGATCGTGAAATGGAACATCGACAAGGCGATCCAGTTCCACAAGGGAGACAAGAACGCCAAGTACGTACTGGACCGGCTGGACGTGCACTACCAGCCGGGCCACTTGAGTGCCTCGCAGTCCGAAACCGTGGCGGCCGATGGCAAGTTCCTGGGCGTTGGTTGCAAGTTCTCGAAGGACCGCTTTCTGCCGGTGGGTCCGCTGCACCCGGAGAACGAGCAGTTCATCGATATCTCCGGCGACAAGATGATGTTGGTGGAAGACCACCCGATTCGCAGCGAGCCGCACGACTTCATCATCTTCAAGCGCGATTTACTACGTCCGAAGCAGGTCTACTCTCTGGACGACTTCCCCTTGGCCATCAAGGACGCCAAGCAGTCCGGCGTGTTCCGTAACGGCAAGAAGGTAACGGTCAAGCTCACTTCGCAAGCCCCCGCTTACAGCCTGCGCGAGTTCAAGCTGAAGAAAGGCGACGAGGTTACGCTGATCCTGACCAACTTGGACAAGATCGAAGATCTGACGCATGGTTTCGCCATCCCCAAGTACAACGTCAACTTCATCGTGAACCCGCAGGAAACAGCATCCGTGACCTTCGTGGCTGACAAGCCTGGCGTGTTCTGGTGCTACTGCACGCACTTCTGCCATGCACTGCACCTGGAAATGCGTAGCCGCATGATTGTCGAGGCCTGAGCCCTAGCTTGATCGCACGCGTGCGCCGATCGCGCACGCGCGCTCTTATGGATGGGAAGATGCAATTCGGAAGCCAACGGTTCGCGGTCTGGGTGGCTGCGTTCCTTTTATTCCTGGCGTTGGGCATGCACCCGGCAATGTCGAGTACCGGCGCCTATGAAGCCGCGCTGCCGGCCGATCTCGCCGACGCCAAGGCGCTGTGCGCGCTCGTGCCTTGCGCGGATGTGTTTCCCGGTGCCAAGCGTTTCTCTGAGCGCATGGGGCAGCCGCCCTATGTCGAAGCCTACGGAGCGTCCGAGGACGGCAAGAAGACGCTGCTTGGCTACGTGATGCTGTCCACCGACATCACCGATACGCCGGGCTACTCGGGCAAGCCGGTTGTCACCTTGATCGGCATGGACAGGCAGGGCCGCTTTACCGGCATCAAAGTGCTCAAGCATTCCGAGCCGATTCTGTTGTTGGGGATTCCTGAATCCGCGCTATTGAATTTCAACAAGCAGTATCTTGGCAAATCGGTGGCGGACAAGATCGAAGTCGGCCAGTCGCGTCCGGACGAAGGTGTGCTGGGCGTGGACGCGATCTCGGGTGCCACCGTGACCGTGATCGCGCAGAACCAGGTATTGACGGCTGCCACGGCCGCAGTGGCGCGTCAGGTCGGCATCCTGGCGCCGACGCGGCGTGATCCTGCGCGATTTGCCGTGAAGGGGCAGCGCTTGAGCTGGGCTGAATTGGTCAGGCAAGGCAGTATCCAGCATCTGTTGGTGCGGCCTGAACAGCTGGGGCTGGAGCGCGCCGCCGAACCCTTCATCGAGCTCTGGTTCGGCGACCTCAATCACCCCGACCTGGCTACAAACCTGCTTGGCGAACTGGGGTGGCAAAACCTGCGCGCCCAGCTAAAGGAGGGCGAGCACGCAATCTTCGTGGTCCGCACGGCTGGAACGGAATCATTCAAGGGCTCGGGTTTCGTGCGCGGCGGTATCTATGACCGGGTGCAGATCAAGCAGGGCTCCGACTCCTTCACTTTCCGTGACCTTGACTACCTGAACCTCTACGGCTTGACCGCCGCCGGCGCGCCGGCTTACACCGAGTCGGCCATCTTCGTGATCCGCTCACCGGCATTTTCGGCGGCGTATCCGTGGAAGCTGTCTTTGCTTGGCAATCGAGTCGACCGCGCCACCGGTACGCGCAGCTTTGTCAGCTTCGATGCGCCATACTGGCTGCCCGATGCCCTGTTGCAAGGCGGCCGTCCGCAGGTCGAGGAAGCCGTCGCACCATGGCAGCGGGTATGGCGCACGCGCGCGCCGCAGATTGCACTGTTTGTTGCGCTGTTGCTTGCGGTGACTGTGGCCTATGCGCTGCGCGAGCGTCTGACCCGCCGCGCCACGCACAAGAACAAATGGCCGGTCAACGTATTCAAGTACAGCGCGTGGGGCCTGAGCATCGGTTTCGTCGGTTTTGGCGCGATGGCCCAGCCGTCGATCACCCAGGTGCTGACGTGGTTCCACTCGTTGCTGTTCCAGTGGACCTGGTCCCTGTTCCTCACCGACCCTTTCATCTTCTGCTTCTGGATCTTCATCATCCTCACTGTGTTCCTGTTCGGACGTGGCCTGTTCTGCGGCTGGCTCTGTCCGTTCGGCTCGCTTTCGGAGGCGATCTACAAGGTTGGCGGGTGGATTGGCTTCAGGCGCTGGCAACGCCACCTGCCGCGCGCATGGCATGATCGGCTGAAGTGGCTCAAGTACGCCATCTTCTTCGGTCTGCTGGCGGTCTCCGTATTCTCGATGGGCCTGGCAGAGAAGCTGGCCGAAGTCGAGCCGTTCAAGACCACCTTCCTGGTCGGCATCGGACACCGCGCCTGGCCCTATGGCTTGTTCGTCTGCACCTTGCTGGGCCTGTCGCTATTTGTCGAACGCCCCTATTGCAAATACATCTGTCCGCTTGGCGCGGCGCTCGCCATGCCCAGCACGTTCCGCTGGTTTGGCCTGCGCCGCAAGCAGGATTGCAACACTTGCAAGGCGTGCGCGGTGGGCTGCGGTTCGCTGGCGATCGATGCCAACGGCCGCATCGACCATCGTGAATGCCTGCACTGCCTGGATTGCATGGTGCTCTATACCGACGTGAAGGGCTGCCCGCCGCTGGCGAAGGAGCGCAAGCGCCGTGAGCGTGCCGGCCTGGAGATCACGCCCATCGGCCGCGACGGCTATTTCATCCCGATCCAGCCTGTGCCCATGAACTCGCGCGTCGCGCAGGGCCCTGACCCGCGCATGCCGACCGATCCGGTATCGTCTCCGCACAAGGCTGGCGTGCGTGGCTGGCGCCGGCTGGTGCCTGGGTTGCTCGACCACTTCTGGCCCTGGAGCCGCGAGGGCTGGACCTCGGCACGCGCATTGCAGGTGGCCGGCATTTCGCTGGCGCTTGCGGTAAGCCTGGCCTGGGTACTGGCCGCCATGGGCCGGCTGTCGTCGGGGGCCATCATCGGCTGGTGGTTCGGGTGGAGCGTCTATGAGGTGCTGATCCGGCTGTCGGGACGCCGCTATGTCAAGGACGGTCCCTGGTGGCAGGATCGCTACCGTCACGCAAGCCTGATGGACATGCTCAGCTATGTGGGTTTCAAGAATCTGCTGATCGGCGCGGCGCTGTTCCTGACGTTGAAGGCCATGGGCCTATTGATCGCATGAAGTGTGTTCTGATACCGCTCCTGCTGGCTGGTGCACTGGCCTCTGCCCAGGCAGCTACATTGCCTGTCAGGCCCGGTCAGTCACTTCAGGCGGCGATCGATGCCGCTCGCGCTGGCGATGTACTGGAAATCGAACGCGGCATCTATGTCGGAAATTTCACCGTCGGCAAGGCGCTGACCTTGCGCGGGCTCGACCGGCCCACGCTCAGCGGCGGCCAGCATGGCGATACCGTGCGTGTGACTGCCCCCGATGTTGTCATCGAGAATCTGATCGTGCGCGACTCCGGCGACAGCTTGAAGGATCAGAACGCCGGCATCTATATCTGGCCCGGCGCGCACCGCGCCGTGGTGCGGCATTGCGACCTCACATACAACCTGTTTGGCTTGTGGATCGAGAAGGCTGACAACGTTCGCATCGAAGACAACACCATCACCGGCAAGCGCGACTACAACTCCGCGCAGCGCGGCAACGGCGTGGAGCTCTACAACACCCAGGGGGCCCGCATCATCGGCAACAACATCAGCTTCGTGCGCGATGCGCTCTACGTCGATGTCTCGCACCACGCGGTCTTCAGGAGCAACCGCCTGCACCACAGCCGCTATGGTACGCACTACATGAACTCCTACTACAACCTATGGGAGGACAACGACAGCCATGACAACCGCGGTGGCCTGGCGCTGATGGAGGTGCGCGACCAGATCGTACGCAATAACCGCACCTGGGGCAATTCCGACCACGGCATCATGCTCCGCACGCTGCAGGACTCGCGCGTGGAGAACAATATTGTTGCGGGCAACAACCGCGGATTCTTCATCTATGACGTCGAATACACGACGCTGCGCGGCAACCTGGTCATCGACAACCGCGTCGGCGTGCATCTCTCGGCCGGCTCCACCCGCAACGTCGTACAGGGCAACGATTTCATCGCTAACCGCGAGCAGGTGCGCTACGTCGGCGCGCGTGACGAGGCCTGGGGCGGCCGCAACGCCGCCGAGCGCGCCTCGGGAAACTACTGGAGCAACTATCTCGGCTGGGACCGCGACGGCGACGGCATCGGCGACCTGCCCTATGAAGCAAACGACATGGTGGACCGGCTGAGCTGGCGCCACCCGAGCCTGCAGCTGCTGCTGGCCAGCCCGGCAATACAGGCGCTGCGCTTCGTGAGCCGGCAATTCCCGGTGCTGCGCGTGCCCAGCATTGTCGATGCCTATCCGCGCATGCGGCCGGCCAACAAGAACTGGAGTAATTGGCGTGACAAGCAACATCCCGGCCATTGACGCCGCCATCGAACTGCGCGGTGTCAGCAAGCACTATGGCGCTGTCCATGCCGTCGACGGCGTGGACCTGCATGTGGGTGCCGGCGAGCTGTTTGGCCTGATCGGCCACAACGGCGCGGGCAAGAGCACCTTGTTCAAGATGATGCTTGGACTGATTCCGGCCAGCGCCGGCGAGATTCGCGTGGCGGGCGCTTCGGTGCGCGGGCGCGCTTTCCGCGCCGCGCGCCGCATGGTTGGCTACCTGCCTGAGAACCTGGTGCTGTACGACAACCTCAACGGACTGGAGACGCTGCGTTTCTTCGCCAGGCTCAAGGGCGCAGAGCCGGCGAGCTGTGGGTCGCTGCTGGCGCGGGTGGGCCTCGCGGATGCGGCGGCCAAGCCGGTGCGCGAGTATTCAAAGGGCATGCGCCAGCGCCTCGGCTTTGCCCAGTCGCTGCTAGGTGCACCGCGCGTGCTCTTCCTGGACGAACCCAGCAATGGCCTGGATCCGGCGGCCATCCGCACGTTCTACGCCATCCTGGAGGAATTGCGCGGGCAAGGCGTCACGATTCTGATCACGTCCCACATCCTGGCCGAGCTGCAGCAGCGCATCGACCGCCTCGCCATCATGGCCGGCGGGCGTATCCAGGCGATCGGCAGTGTAGCGGCGCTGCGCGAGCAAGTAGACCTGCCCTTGACCCTGGCGCTACGCGTCGAGCCCGGCGCGCGGGCCGAACTCCGGCAGCGGCTTGCGTCCCTGCGAACCCTGGGTGCGCAGGTCGAAGACGGGATGCAGGCGCAAACGCTGACCCTGCGTTGCCCACGCCCGCTGAAGATGGCTGCTTTGGCCGCGCTGCAGCCATTGGGGGGCCGCCTGCTGGATCTGCAGATCCACGAGCCCTCCCTGGAAGACGTCTTCTTCGGGCTGGGGAGCTGAGCATGATGCCTATCGAATGGCGGCAGATCGCCACGCTTGCGGCCAAGGAGTTCCGCGACCGCATGCGCAACCGCTGGGTGCTGGCGGTGGCCCTGGTGTTCACCGTGTTCTCGCTGGTGATCAGCTACTTTGGCGGTGCCGAGCAGGGCACGCTGGGGCCGCGCTCCATCGAGTTCGTGATCACCAGCCTGGTCAGCCTGGTGATCTACCTGATTCCGTTGATCGCTTTGCTGCTGGGTTTCGATGCGATCGTCGGCGAGCGCGAGCGCGGCTCGCTCGAGCTGCTGCTGGCCCTGCCGCTGACCCGGCTGGAACTGTTGCTGGGCAAATATCTGGGCCTGGCGGCAGCGCTCACGCTCTCTACGCTGGCCGGCTTTGCGCTGATGGCCGTGCTGCTTTACCGGCAATTCGGCTGGCCCGGGCTCTACCAGTATCTGGGATTCATGCTCAGCTCGACCTTGCTGGGTCTGGCGTTCCTGAGTCTCGCCATGCTGGTTTCGGTGGTGAGCCGGGAACGCACGCGCGCCTCGGGCTTGTCCATTGCGCTGTGGTTCGGCTTCGTGCTGGTGTTCGATCTGCTGCTGCTGGGCCTGCTGGTTGCCGGCGGGGGCGAGTTCGGCGGCGACGTGCTGGGCTATCTGCTGCTGCTCAACCCGACCGATGTGTTCCGTATCCTTAACGTCTTTTCGCTGGATCAGCTGCGCGGCCTTCCCGGCCTCGCCAGCATCATGCCGCCCGCACTGGCCAATCTCTGGCTGATGGGTGGGGCGATGCTGGCCTGGATCGTCGCGCCGCTGGCGCTGGCCACCTGGAGGTTCCGCACATGAAACTCAATCGTCGCCGACTGCTGCTGTTCATGCTGGCTGGCGCGTCGGGCCTGGCCGCCTGCGGCCGGCAAACCAGCGCATCCATCACCCCCGCCGAGATCGACGCCGCCAGCACCTGCGACCTGGATGGCATGTTGCTGGGCGACTACCCCGGGCCGAAGGCCCAGATCTACTACGCCGGCGATCCCAAGCCGCATTGGTGCTGCGATACAGTCGAGATGTTCAGTACCCTGCTCAAGCCCGAGCAGGTCAAAGCCATTCAAGCGGTGTTCGTGCAAGACATGGGGCGGGCCGACTGGGAACAGCCGCGCGGGCATTGGTTCGACGCCAAGACCGGCTTCTACGTGCTGGGCAGCAAGCGCCATGGCTCGATGGGGCCGACCGTCGCCAGCTTCCGACAAGAAGCTGACGCGCGCACCTTCATCGTCGAGCATGGCGGGAGACTGCTGCGCTACGCCGAGGTCAAGCCCGAAATGGTCGACCTGAGCGGAGGCGTACTGCATGACGGCCGGATGTAGCGATGTTGCTACGTCGCCTTGCCCCGGTGCTCCTCGTTGCGTCGACCGCCCTGCTACTGTCCAGCGGACATACCGTTCGCCAGGTCGAGCCGGAAGTGCCTTCCGACATCTGCTTCGTGGCACCGCCAACACCGTATGACCCCCGCTCCGGTGTGGCTTTGCTCGCGCCACGCGCGATTCCGCTCAATGCGCGTTGCCCCGTCTGCGGCGGCTTTGTTTCGCGCGCGCCTGACTGGGCGGCGCAGTTGATCTTCAGGAACGGTGACACCCAGTTCTTCGACTCGCCATTGAGCTTGTTCATCTATTTGCGGAACGTGAACCGCTACACACCGGGGCGGCGTACGTCGGACGTTGCGGCAAGCTATGTCCGTGCGATGGGAGACGGCCGCTGGACGCCTTCGCAAGAGGCGGTTTACGTTACCGGTTCATCGCTGCCCGGCCCCATGCGCGGGGGAAACTTGCCCGCTTTCCTTGATGTGTCCGATGCGCAGCGCTTCATGTCGAACCATGGAGGCGAGATCGTGCACCCCGCCAACATCACGGCGGCGCTGCTGCAAAGTCTGAACGCCAGGCACGCGCACTGAAACCGTCTCAGCCGCCGGAACGGATGACATCGTAAGCCGTGCCCGACCGACTGCTGTTATCCCTTGTCGCTCTATTGCACCAAGGGTGTGTCGGCCCCTTCGAGATCCACCCCCTCGATGACGGCCTGGCCAGCCAGCAGCCGCAGGTACTGGCGTAGCGCCGTGACGTAGGCTTGCTGGCGCAATCGCTGCGCCACTGCTGCGCTTACCGCCTCGAACGGTTGCACCTCGCCGCCTTCGCGCGCGCACACTTCGACCACGTGCAGGCCAAAGCGGCTATGCACCAGCCGTGGCAGGACTCCCACCTCCTGATGGCCAAAGAGTTCGCGAGCGAATTCCGGCGCGCAATCGCCCGCCTCCAGCCAGCCCAGGTCTCCCCCCCGGGCACCGCTGGGGCAATTCGAGAACTCGCCCGCTGCCCGCGCAAAGTGTTCGCCGGCGGACGCCGGGTCTTCATGGCAGCGCACTTCCACCAGCATGCGCTCGGCGCGCAGGCGCAGTGCATTGACATCCAGGCCGGGCGTCACCGCGAACAGGATGTGGCGGGCCAGCACACGCTCGCCGCGGCTGTACTGCGCAATATGGGCCGCGTGATGGCGCCGGCAAGCCTCCTCGCCTGGCTCGGGTACGTGCAGTTCGGTCTCCAGCAGGGCTTCGATGGCGGTGCTTGCGGCTTCGCTGATCACGCCGTCGGCTGCCCCGGCGTCGGTGCGATCGAGCAGCCCGGCGCGCTGGGCCGCCTGGCGCAGCAGTTCGGTGCAAGCGCGCTGGCGCAGTGCCTCCGGCGCAAGCGTCTCATCGTCTGAGTGCAGCGCCTGGCCGTTGACAGACGCGGCACGGGTAAAGACAGGATGGCTCATGGCGTGCTCCTCAACGGGATGGTCCGGACAGTGGCCGCTTCTCGCGTTCATGCCCCGCCGGCAGGTTCAGGCGGCGGCTGCGCACCACCTGGTAAGGACGGAACACGTAGGCCACTGCGGCGAAACCGCTCCAGACATGGACCAGGCGGGTGAAGGGGAAGACCAGGAACACGGTCATGCCCAGCACCATGTGGAGCTTGAACACCCACCCCACCCCTTGCATCAGATCTGCCGCGCCGCCGCGCAGCGTCATGATGCGCTGCGCCCATTCGGCCAGCACCAGCATCATGCTGCCGTCCAGGTGTTGGCCGGACAGCGGTATGGTGCCCAGCCCCAATGCCAGCTGCACCCACAGCAGCCAGAGGATCGCAATATCCCCGGGCCGCGAGGTGGCGCGGATACGCGGGTCGCCCAGGCGGCGATGCAGCAGCAGGCTCACCCCGATGAAGCCGAGCACGCCGGCCACGCCGCCCGAGACCATCGCCAGAACCTGCTTGGCACCGGCACTGATGAAATGCCCGTAGACCGCATGGGGCGTGAGCATGCCGAACAGGTGCCCGAAGAACAGGAACAGCACCCCGGCATGGAACAGGTTGCTGGCCCAGCGCAACTGCCCGGCGCGCAGCATTTGCGAGGAGTCGCTCTTCCAGGTGTACTGATCCCGGTCGAAGCGGATCAGGCTGCCGACCAGGAATACCACCAGGCAGATATACGGATACAGACCGAAGAAGAAGGTATCGAGGGCGGCAGTCATGATCACGCTCCGGTGACAGGTCCGGCGCGGCGGACGAAATGGATGGGCTGGGGCTCGCCGGGCTTGCTCTGGCCGCGCGTGGCGCAGCCGTCGAAGGCCGGCGGCTCCGCCCAGGCCTCGTCGAGCGATTCTTCAGGCGGCAGCCGTACCGGCTCGACGCGCTCCCCAGCCAGTTCCAGCACGGCCGCGATGGCGGCATGATACGGGCTGTGACGCTCGGCCAGCGCGCTATGCACGGCATTGAGGATGTGCGCCATCTCGGCCAGGAACTCGCGCGCGGTCGGTGCGGGCTGGGTGGCGGCGAACTCCAGCACTACAGGCAGATAGTCGGGCAGCTCGCCCGGCCCCAGGAACAGGCCGGCGGCCTCATAGGTCTGCAGCAGATCAACCAGCGCCTGGCCGCGCTCGCGCGAGTCGCCATGCACATGCTCGAACAGGTGCAGCGCGGTGGCGCGGCCACGGTCGAAGGTGTCGACGTAGCGTGCCTCGAGTTCATAGGGGTCACGACGCCGCATGCCGTCGACCAGCGCCAGCAGGCTGTCCCGCCCGGCATCGCTGAGCGAGCGGCTCGCCGCCACCAGATCCCGCATCGGCACCAGGGAAGCACGCAGTTCCTCCCCCGGATAGGCCAGCAACCGGGCCAGCACCAGGCAAATTCGCGCATCGAATGGTTTCATGGCAGCATCCTCTACAGGGTTGCCTTGATCGGAATGGTCCGCCTCTTCTTGCCGCCGAACAGGCTTGTCTCGCTAGTGCCGTCGGAGCAACCGTTGCCGAACGAGAAGCCGCAGCCGCCGCGCAGGTCGAAGGCGTTCTCCGCGTACTCCCGGTGCGCCGTGGGAATGACGAAGCGATCCTCGTAGTTGGCGATCGCCATCACCTGGTACATCTGCTCGACCTGCGCCACGCTCAGCCCGGCCTGCTGCAGCGCCGCCAGGTTCTGGCGTCCTTCCACGTGCTTGTCGCGCTGGTACGCGCGCATGGCCAGCAGCCGCTCCAGCGCGCGCACCACCGGTGTGGTGTCGCCGGCGGTGAGCAGGTTGGCCAGGTACTTGACCGGGATGCGTAACTGCTTCACGTCGGGAATCTCGCCGTTGATGCCGACCTCGCCCGCGTTGGCCGCAGCCGTGATTGGCGAGAGCGGCGGCACGTACCAGACCATTGGCAGGGTGCGGTACTCCGGATGCAAGGGCAGCGCCACCTTCCAGTCCACTGCCATCTGGTAGACCGGGCTGCGGCGCGCACCCTCCAGCCATGACTCGGGCACGCCGTCCGCGCGGGCCTGCTCGATGACCTTGGGATCGTTTGGATCGAGGAAGATGTCGAGCTGCGCCTGGTAGAGATCACGGTCATGCTCCACGCTGGCCGCCGCTTCGATGCGGTCCGCATCGTAGAGCAGTACGCCGAGGTAGCGGATGCGGCCGACGCAGGTTTCCGAGCACACGGTGGGCTGGCCGGCTTCGATGCGCGGATAGCAGAAGATGCACTTCTCCGCCTTGCCGCTCTGCCAGTTATAGTAGATCTTCTTGTAGGGACAGCCGGACACGCACATGCGCCAGCCGCGGCACTTGTCCTGGTCGATCAGCACGATGCCGTCCTCTTCCCGTTTGTAGATCGAGCCGGACGGGCAGGACGCCACGCAGGTTGGGTTCAGGCAGTGCTCGCACAGGCGTGGCAGATACATCATGAAGGTGTTCTCGAACTGCCCGTAGATCTCCTTCTGGATGTCGTCGAAGTTGCGGTCCTTGGAGCGTTTGGCAAACTCGCCGCCCAGGATTTCCTCCCAGTTCGGCCCCCATTCGATCTTCTCCATGCGCTTGCCGGTGATCAGGCTGCGCGGGCGCGCGGTCGGAGCGGTGCGGGACTCCGGCGCCGACTGCAGGTGGTCGTAGTCGAAGGTGAACGGCTCGTAGTAGTCGTCGATCTGCGGCAAGTTGGGATTGGAGAAGATGCGCATCAGCAGCTTCCATTTGCCGCCCTGGCGCGGCTCGATGCCGCCATCGGCCTTGCGCACCCAGCCGCCGTTCCAGCGCGCCTGGTCTTCCCATTCCTTGGGGTAGCCGATGCCGGGCTTGGTCTCCACATTGTTGAACCAGGCGTACTCCATGCCGGGACGGTTGGTCCAGACGTTCTTGCAGGTCACCGAGCAGGTATGGCAGCCAATGCACTTGTCCAGGTTGAGAACCATGCCGATCTGTGCGCGGACTTTCATCGTCGATCTCCTTCTTCTCAGACGGCGCCGGGGGCGTCGGCGCTGGCGGGTTCGTCCAGCCAGTCGACCCGGTCCATCTTGCGCACTACCACGAATTCGTCGCGATTGGTGCCGATGGTCCCGTAGTAGTTGAAGCCGTAGCTGTACTGCGCATAGCCGCCGATCATGTGGGTGGGCTTGAGCACCACGCGCGTGACCGAGTTGTGGATACCGCCGCGCAGGCCGGTGATTTCCGAGCCGGGGGTGTTGATGATCTTCTCCTGCGCGTGGTACATCATCACCATGCCTGGCTTGATGCGCTGGCTCACCACGGCACGCGCGGCAAGGGCGCCGTTGGCGTTGAAGAGCTCGACCCAGTCGTTGTCGACGATGCCGGCCCGCCCCGCATCGTCTTCCGACAGCCAGACCACCGGCCCGCCGCGATTGAGCGTGAGCATGATCAGGTTGTCGGTGTAGGTCGAATGGATGCCCCACTTCTGGTGCGGCGTGATGAAATTCAGCGCGATTTCCGGGTGGCCGTTGGGCTTCTTGCCGAGCATTGCATCGACGTTCTTCAGGTTGACCGGCGGCCGATAGCTCACGAAGCCTTCGCCGAAATCGCGCATCCACGGATGGTCCTGGTAGAACTGCTGCCGCCCGCTCAGGGTGCGCCAGGGGATCAGTTCGTGCACGTTGGTGTAACCCGCGTTGTAGCTCACCTTCTCGCTCTCCAGCCCGCTCCAGGTCGGCGAGGAGATGATCTTGCGCGGCTGCGCCTGGATATCGCGGAAGCGGATTTTCTCATCCTCGCGATACAGCGCCAGGTGGGCGTGCTCGCGCCCGGTAATGCGGCCGAGCGCCTGCCATGCCTTGACCGCCACGTGGCCGTTGGTTTCGGGCGCCAGCATCATCACGACTTCCGCTGCGTCGATATCCGTGTCGATGCGCGGCAAGCCCTGGGTGACGCCCGCCTCCTGTACCGTGCCGTTGAGTTCGCCCAGCGCCTGCACCTCACTTTCCGTGTTCCAGCTGATCCCTTTCCCCCCATTGCCGATGCGCGTCATCAGCGGCCCGAGCGCAGTAAAGCGTTGATAGGTATTGGGATAATCGCGCTCCACCACGTTGATCTGCGGCGCGGTCTGGCCGGGAAGCAGATCGCATTCGCCCTTCTTCCAGTCCCGCACGCCGAAAGGCTGGGCCAGTTCGGCCGGCGTGTCATGCATGAGCGGGGTGAGCACCACTTCCTTTTCCACGCCAAGGTGGCCCACACAGACCTCGCTGAACGTCTTTGCGAACCCCTTGTAGATCTCCCAGTCGTTGCGTGCCTGCCAGGCCGGATCGACGGCAGTGGAAAGCGGATGGATAAAGGGATGCATATCACTGGTGTTGAGATCGTTCTTCTCGTACCAGGTCGCCGTCGGCAGCACGATGTCGGAATACATGCAGGTGGTGCTCATGCGGAAATCGAGCGTGACCAGCAGGTCCAGCTTGCCCTCGGGCGCCTGTTCGTGCCAGCGCACTTCCTCGGGCTTGGCATCGTCGGGACCCAGGTCCTTGCCCTGCACGCCGTGGCTGGTGCCCAGCAGGTGCTTGAGGAAATACTCGTGCCCCTTGCCCGAGGAGCCGAGCAGGTTGGAGCGCCACACGAACATATTGCGCGGCCAGTTGGCCGGGTGATCGGGATCCTCGCAGCTCATTTTCAGCGAGCCGTCCTTGAGGGACTGGACCACGTAATCCCGCGTGTCCAGCCCGCGCTGCTGCGCGTCGCGCTGCACCTGCAGCGGATTGGTCTGCAGTTGCGGCGCCGATGGCAGCCAGCCCATGTGCTCCGCGCGCACGTTGTAGTCGATCATCGAACCGCTGTAGCGCGCCGGATCGGCCAGCGGCGACAGGATCTCGTCCACGCCCAGCTTCTCGTAGCGCCACTGGTCCGTGTGGGCATAGAAGAAGCTGGTCGAGTTCATCTGGCGCGGCGGACGGATCCAGTCCAGCGCGAAGGCCAGCGCGGTCCATCCGGTCTGCGGCCGCAGCTTTTCCTGGCCCACATAGTGCGCCCAGCCACCGCCGCTCTGCCCAACGCAGCCGCACAGCATCAGCATATTGATGATGCCGCGATAGTTCATGTCGCAGTGGTACCAGTGATTCATCCCCGCGCCGATGATCACCATGGACTTGCCCCGGGTCTTGTCGGCGTTGTCGGCGAATTGCCGCGCCACCGCGACGACCTGCTGGCGCGGCACGCCGGTAATGCGTTCCTGCCAGGCGGGCGTAAAAGGGACCTCGTCGTCGTAGCCCGCCGTGGCGGCACCGCCCTGCTGTTCCCCCGGCAGCCCGCGCGCCACGCCGTAGTTGGCCGCCAGCAGGTCGAATACCGTGGCCACCAGCGTTTCGCGCTGCCCGCCCTCTTCCTGCAATGCCAGGCGCGCCGCCGGCACGCGCCGCACGATCACGTCGCCGGCGGTCTTGCTCGCCGTGAAATGCGGCGTGTCGATGCCGCCGAAGTATGGGAAGCCGACGTCGACGATTTCATGGGGCTGGGCGCCATCCTCCACCACCGACAGCTTGAGCTTCACGGCTTCGCCCTGCCTTGCCTCCTTGCTCTCCAGGTTCCATTTTCCGGCGTCGGGCCGGCCGTCCGGGCCCCAGCGGAAGCCGATCGAGCCGTGCGGCAAGGCTACCTTACCCTGCTCGTCGAAGCCGACCGTCTTCCATTCGGGATGGTTCGCCTGCCCCAGTGCATCGGCGAAATCGCTGGCGCGCACATAGCGATCGGGCACCAGGGTCTTGCTGCCGTCGGGCAGCGCGTGTTCCTTGAGCGCGACCAGTAAAGGCAGGTCCGTATACCGGCGTGCATAGTCGTCAAAATAGGCGCTGCGCCGGTCGAAGTAGAACTCCTTGAGGATGACGTGGCCCATCGCCATCGCCAGCGCGGCGTCGGTGCCCTGCTTCGGGTGCAGCCACAGGTCGGCCAGCTTGGAGACCTCCGCATAGTCCGGGGTCACCGCCACCACCTTGGCGCCCTTGTAGCGCACCTCGGTAAAGAAGTGGGCATCCGGCGTGCGCGTCTGCGGCACGTTGGAGCCCCAGGCGATCAGGAAGGTGGAGTTGTACCAGTCGGCGCTTTCCGGCACATCGGTCTGTTCGCCCCAGGTCTGCGGGCTGGCGGGCGGCAGGTCGCAGTACCAGTCGTAGAAGCTCATGCAGACCCCGCCGATCAGGCTGAGGTAGCGGCTGCCGGCCGCGTAGCTCACCATGCTCATCGCCGGGATCGGCGAGAAACCGATCACCCGGTCGGGGCCGTGCTTCTTGATGGTGTACACGTTGGCTGCCGCGATGAGTTCATTCACCTCATCCCAGCTGCTGCGCACGAACCCGCCCAGGCCGCGCTGCTGCTGATACTCGCGGCGTGCCGCGTCGTCTTCGACCACCGCCGCCCAGGCGTCCACGGCACTCTTGGCCACCGCCCGCGCCGCCCGCCAGTGTTTGAGCAACCGGCCCCGCACCATCGGGTACTTGACCCGGTTGGCGCTGTAGAGATACCAGGAATAGCTCGCGCCGCGCGCGCAGCCGCGCGGCTCGTGGTTCGGCAGGTCCGCGCGCGTGCGGGGGTAATCGGTCTGCTGGGTTTCCCAGGTCACGATGCCGCCCTTCACGTAGATCTTCCACGAGCACGAGCCGGTGCAGTTGGTGCCATGGGTGGAGCGCACGATCTTGTCGTGCTGCCAGCGATTGCGGTAGGCGTCTTCCCAGGTGCGGTCCTCGCCTGTGGTCTGGCCGTGGCCGCCGGAAAAACGCTCGCGCGGCTGGCTGAAATAGGTAAGGCGATCGAGAAAATGGCTCATTGGGGGGCTCCGGTATCTGTTGTGCAGATTGCGATCGTGCTCAGCACGGCATCTCGGCGCCGCGGCGCGCGTAGTACCACCAGGTAATCCCCACGCAAAGGAGGTAGAAGACGATGAATATCCACAGCGCGGCCTCGGGGCCGCCCGTCGCGGCGATGGCTGTGCCATAGCTCTTGGGAATGAAGAAGCCGCCGTAGGCGCCCAGTGCTCCGGCAAAGCCCAGCGCGGCCGCCCCCTCGGTATTGCCTTCCTTGGTGGTCCGGGCCTGCGCCTCCTCGCCGGCACCGTCCACCTCGCGCAGCTTCTGGTTGAGGAAGATCACCGGGATCATGCGGAAGGTCGAGCCATTGCCGATACCGGTGGTCAGGAACAGCACCAGGAACATCAGGAAAAAGCCGGTGAAGCTGCCCTGCGCAGGACCAGCCTGCAGGGCATAGGCGCCCGCGCCCTTTGGCAGGAAATACAGCACGCCGACCACCGCCAGCGCCATCACCATGAAATTCCAGAGCGTGACGGACGCGCCGCCCAGCCGGTCGGCCAGCCAGCCCCCGACCGGCCGGATCAGCGCGCCGAGCAGCGGCCCCAGCCAGGCATACGCCAGCGGGTTGACATCGGGAAACTGGCTCTTGATCAGCAGCGGGAAACCCGCGGCAAAGCCGATGAACGAGCCAAAGGTGCCAAGGTAGAGCACGCACATCAGCCAGTTGTGCTTGCGTTTGAAGATGGCCGCCTGCGCAGCGAATGAAGCCCGGGCGTCGGCAATGTCGTTCATGAAGAACCAGGCCGCCAGCGACGCCAGCGCGATCCAGGGGATCCATATATAGGCAGCGTTTTGCGCCCATACCTGGCTCATCTGGCCGGTCTTGCCGACAATGGTCTGCGGATCGCCGCCAAAGATGCCGAGGATGCCCACTGAAACGACCAGCGGGCTCAGGAACTGCACCACCGAGACGCCAAGATTGCCCAGCCCCGCATTCACGCCCAGCGCGGAGCCCTTGTGCTCCTTGGGAAAGAAGAAGCTGATATTGGCCATGCTGGAACTGAAGTTGCCGCCCCCGAGGCCGCACAGCAACGCCAGCAACAGCATGGTGGGATAGCTGGTGGTCGGGTCCTGCACCGCTATGCCGATCCCGATGGCGGGAATCAGCAAGGACGCGGTGGAAATCGCGGTCCAGCGGCGCCCGCCGAACAGCGGCACCATGAAGGAGTAGAAGATGCGCAGCGTCGCGCCCGATAGCGCCGGCGCAGCCGCCAGCCAGAAGAGCTGGTTGGTCGAGTACTTGAAGCCAAGTTGCGGCAGGTTGACCGCCACCACGCTCCACAATTGCCAGATCCCAAACGCCAGGAACAGCGCGGGTACGGATATCCACAGGTTCAGCTTGGCGATCGCCTCACCCTCGCGCTCCCAGAATGCCCGGTCTTCGGGGGTCCAGATGGTCAGCACCCGGCCGCCGCCGGACTGCTTCGGTGTGTCTGCGACGGTTCGGCTCATCTCAGTCTCCAGGCGCAATCAGGACGCTCACCCAACTCCAATCTAGGTGCCAGTCGCAAAGTGCGAAATCCCTCGACCAGGTAGGCCGGCATGTCCGGAAGGAGGATGGCTACAGAAGGAAAAGCGCTCCGGCCATAGTTCGAAAGAACTATGGCGGGCCGCGCTCAGGCGCCGCTGCGCGCGGCCAGGAAGACGGCCGCCTGCACCCGCGAACCAAGGTTGAGCTTGCGCAGGATGTGCTGGACATGGATCTTCACCGTCGTCTCGGCGATGTCCAGCTGGCGCGCGATGGCCTTGTTGCTCGCTCCGCTGGCGATACGATGCAGGATCTCCAGCTCCCGCGGCGAGAGCACGGCAAGCGGATCGGCAGGTACGGGAAGCGCTGCGGCGCATTCCGGACCAGCATGCACGGCCTGGAATGCGGCGGCCAGCTTGAGCGTCATCTCGGGGCTGATGGCCGACTGCCCCTGCAGGGTCTGGTGGATGGCCGCCACCAGGGCGGCGCCTTCGATGTTCTTGAGCACATAGCCGTCCGCCCCCGCCTTGAGTGCCGCGCCCAGGTCGCGCTCGTCCTCGCTGACCGTCAGCATCAGCACGCGTGCGTGCGGCGCGGCCTCCCTGAGCCCGGGCAGCGCATCGATCCCCGTCACTCCGGGGAGATGGTTATCGAGCAATATGACGTCCGGCTGCAGGGCCTGGGCGCGACGCTGGGCCTCGCCGGCGTCTGCGGCCTCGCCGACAACCCGCAGCGCCGGTTCCTGCGCCAGCAAGGCGATCAGACCGCGGCGGAACAGGGTATGGTCATCCACGACCAGGAGGCGGACGGGATCAGTGGCAGGCATCGGTTTCCCCCATCAATGACACTGCACGGTATCGGCCAATTGCGCTGGCCGGGACAACGCTTCGCGCTGCGGTGGTGGCTGGTGCGGTGGCAGCGTCAGGATGACCTGCGTGCCCACACCGCTGGTTGAGCTCAGTGCTACGGTGGCGCCGATGCGCTGCGCGCGCTCGTGCATGATGCGCAAGCCTACGTGCAACTGAGCAGATGGCGGCTGTTGCGCGACGTCGAAGCCAAGGCCGTCGTCGCGCACCTCGAAGCGCCACGCCGCAGCCTGGCGCACGTAGACCCAGACCTGTTTTGCCTGCGCATGCTTGCGTATATTGGAGAGCGCCTCCTGTATGACATGCAATACCTGGACCTGCACGTCGGGCATCAAGGGCACATCATGTCCTTCGATGCGCAGATGCGTGCGCAAGCCTGTCTGGTGCTCGAACTTCTGCAACGTGGTGCGCAACGCGGGCTCGATGTCTTCATGGTTGGTACGCGTGCGGAAATGCACCAGTAGTTCGCGCACGTCGCTATAGGTTTCATGCACGCCGGTCTCGATCTCTGCGAGCACCCGCTCGACCGCGGGCGCGTCACTGCGGCCGAGCGCGCTCCTCATCAGCTCCACCTGGATCCGCAGAAAAGCCAGCGACTGGGCGATCGAATCGTGGAGTTCCTGGGCCAGCAGGCCCCGCTCCTGGGCCACGGTGGCTTCTTTCTCGAGTGCGCCTGCGCGTAGCCCCTCTATCGCACTCGCAAGGTGGGCCGCAAGGCCTTCAAGCAGGGAGCGATCCTCCTCCGCCAGCACGGTCTCTTCCAGGAAAAACAGATCGATCTCGCCAAGTACACGCTGCTGCAGTTTCACCGGCACGGAAACAAGTGTCCGGTATCCAGCTTGCGCACACCGGATCGACGGATCAGTGGGCATCCCCCGGATAGGTATGACCCGCAACTGCGCGGTGCCCGCAGCCTGGCCGCAATAGCAAGCGCCCGGGTGCAGACAGCGCTCCTGCTCGATCATCACCTGGGGCAGGCAGTCGCCCGCCAGCAAGTGATAGCGCTGATTGGCTGCATCGGACCAGCGGATTGCTACCGCGTCGGCATGGGCAACAGCGCGAAGCTTGCGCGCAAATCCCTTTGCCAGCTCGTCGAGCGTGGTCGCCTGCGCCATCTGGCCGCTCATCTCATACAAGGCAGCGAGGCGCATGCGATCGCGCTCCAGCCGCGCGGTCTTTTCGTTGACGCGTTGCTCGAGGTCGCCATACATCGCCTCCAGGTTTGCGGCCATATGATTGAAGCCATCGGCCAGTTCGCCAAACTCGTCCCTGGAGGTCACTTCCACGCGCGCGCTGAAATCCGCGGCTTCGACACGCTGCAGACCGCGCCGCAAGCGCGTCAGCGGCTCCACAATGATCAGGTAACCCGCATAGAGCAGTGTCACCGCGCTGCCAATGGCCAGGGCCACCATCGCAAGCTGGATCATGTGCAGGCGTGAGGTCCACAGGGAAAGCTGCGACTCGATGCCGGACACCAACGCGTCGACCGCGGCTGCGAGGCGGTCGACATCACGCATCGGGGCAGGCTTGCCAGACAGCCAGCGCGCGTGCAATGGGGCCCAGTCCTTGCGCACCCTGGCGAACTGCGCCAGCGTCTCGGCATTCCACGGGACGAAAAGAGGACGTGCGGGGTCGCCATCCGCCAGCCGCGCCAGGCTCTGCTCGAACTGCCGCAGCCGGGGCGTCGCCGATTCCATCGAATCGCCCTGCTCCATGGCCAACTCGATCCGATAGCCCTGCATGCGCATCCGACCCGCTTCGTTGACGGCCGCGGCGCCCCCCTCGATCTGCCAGGTGACCCAAAGCGTGAAGCCGATCGACGTCAGGGCAAGGCCCAGCACGCCAGCACCGATCATCATCAGCTTGGTCAGCAGGCTCCGGCACGGCTGGCGCATTGAGGAACTCCGGATTGAACGTTCTGCTACCGCAGAACCGTTGCTGCCTGACAAAAAATCGCAGCCGCTGGCACCGCCCGTCTCCGCCGACGCTACGTCGCCAGCAAAGTAGCGACCAAGTGCGGAGATGTCATCTTCTCCTGCAAGCCGTCTCATTTGGCTTCGCGCAAGGGCCCGCAAAAAATAGCCCCGACTGAAAGAAATATATTCAAAGCCACGCGAGATAGTTTGATGTATCGCAAGCTGAATGGCATGCGGACTTTCAATATGGACAATGCGCCGCATCTCTCCCGATGCTATCGATCCGGTCTAGGATCCACGGATACGACTTCAACGGCGTATGCCGAACATCTTTCCGCCAGCAGCCCGTTTCGCCTGTTCGACACCACACAGCAGGACGCAGGCCCGCAGGTGTAGTTGCACTCCCATTGATCCTGGTCACGTGCGCATCCCTCAAAACGGCCTAAGGTCTGTCTCAGGTAACGGATTCCCAGAAAGATGGCAAAGAAATTTCCTTTGTATCCGAATCATCCCGAGCGGATTTGCTGGGGATGCGACAAGTATTGTCCCGTTGATTCGATGGGATGTGGAAATGGCTCGAGTCGCACACAGCACCCGGTTGAATTGCTTGGAGAGGACTGGCTCGCATACGGAGACTGGGGCATCGCTCCCCCAGAGAAGGCGGGCGAAGTGCCAGGCAAGCCGGACGACTGATCTGGCTGCCATCGAACCGCAAGACGGAGTTTGTCAGGAAAGGAGGCCAGGATCACGCCGTGCCGGGCCATTTGCTCCGGCTCGCAACGTTGGCCACCTGTAAGATCAAAGCGCAGACACGATCAGACCGTTGCGAGGAGGCTCGTCTGGCTCGCAGGCCCACTCTTGCCAGGATGATCGGCATCGCCCGATTGCGCAATGCGTCAGCGCTTCCGTCAAGTCAGGCACGGAGCACGCGGACAGCCTCCTGACCAGCGAAGGCGCTGAGCCACTCCGCAGGCGATACCTGCCGCGACTTCCGCTACGGAATCGACTCCCCTTGCGCTGGGCGGCGGAACGGATCGACTTCCACCGGCGTGGCGACAATATGATAAGGGACCAGCGGCCCCAATCATTGCGCCAGGCTCACCCCGCTTTCCACTTGCAAGGCGTGCCTCGCCGCATGAGATGCCGATGAGGTCAAGCTCAGCGCAAAAACGCCTTCCCGGTAGCTCTCCCCCAGATCAATTCCTGCCACAAATGAAAAAAACGCTAAAATCACCGGCTCATCTGGCAGGCTTGAAGCCGCCAGCGCATCACCCCGCTCCATCTTGACATCGAAGGCAATGAGAAGCAGAACGCTTTACCTGAAGGGCGCAGTCCTGTTGGCCATGGCGGCCATTCCCGCAATGACGCTGGCGCGCGACTACCGCGCACCCGGCACGCTCGGCAAAGGCGCGCAGGTGCATCATTTCGTGCTGCGCGATCCGGCCAGCGGAGACGTCATGCCGGAGACGCGCTACCGGCTGTTCCTGCCGGGCCACCGGATCGCCGGCATCGCACCCCAGTCGCAAGAGCAGGACAGCGTCATTTTCGGGATCACCGACAAGCGGGGCAATACCGTCTCGGTCCGTCTGCCGAAACGTTACGCGAGGAGCAAGTGGATCCTCAACCCGATCGTCGGCGACGGCAATTTCGGCGAAGCGTTCTCAATGCGCGACTCGCAGCGCGGACAACCGTTGCCAGGCATGCCCTATGTGCTCGACCTCAAGGATGGCTACCTGTTCTGCAGCAAATCGGACAGCCGGGGCGACACCTATTATGCGCAGAGCCACGAGGCCCGCACCCTCAGCCTGGACTACGCCCTGGGAGCGCTCGAGCCGGCCGACTACGCCTGGTGCAAGCGCGAGGCCGACACCATCGCCGCCATGCCTGCCGACGCCGGGCCGGCGGCCGTCTTCCGGCAGATGTTGGCCAGCTATGCGGCCGACAGCGAAACGCTCGGCGCGGATTTCCAGGCGCGCATCCGCCGCAAGCTGATCGACCTGTCGATCGCCAGCCGGGACAGCAGGCAACTGGATCTCGCCCTCGGCCTGGCACCGCTTGAGCAGGACCAGCTGAACGGAGTCGGTTACGCCCTGGCCGATGCGAACTGGATGGTCGAGCGTGCCCTGCCCCTGATCGACGAGGCCCTTGCCCATGCCCCGGACGACCCCTACATCCTGGACAGCAAGGGCTGGGCTCTCTTCCGCCTGGGCCAGTCCGAGCAGGCGCTGGGCTATATCAATCAATCCCTGGCCGCCTTCGGCGAGGGCACCGAAGGCAACCTGTCTGCCCGGGTCGAGAGCCTGGTCCATAAGGGCGAGGTACTTTGGCAATTGCAACGGCAAAACGAAGCGCGCGAGGCGTTCGCCGCCGCCAGCGATCTCGCTCCCGATCATGAAACGCTGCTGCAGACGCTCGCGCGGCTGCATGTGGAACTGTCTTGACCACAGGACGCAGCCCGGGGCCGCCTATGCCCCGAGGCAGCGTCCGAGCCACGCTGCCGCGCACCTGCCGCGCCAATGGCATCCGCGGCTCGCGGGCAGCAATCGATGAAGATACCAACCAGGAAGCCCCGCCAATGAAGCTCCAATCCCGATCGCTCACCGTGCTTATCGCCGCCTTGCCGCTGGTGCTCGCCGCCTGCGGCAACAAGGAACCCGAACAGCGCGCGGCGTTCACGCAATTCCTGCAAACGCGAATCGTCGACAAGCCAGGCGTGCACGTGCCGCAACTCAGCGCGGCGGAGAAGGCATCGTTCGGCGACTACGCTGCGCAATATGCAGTGATCACCGATTTCAACGCAGGCATGAACAATTCAGTCAAACCGCTGGGCAACATCGTGCAAAAAGGCGCCATGCGCTCCCTCGGCGACATCGTGGCGCACCGCGACGAGGTGAAGGCCGCGCGCGACATGCTGTCCGGGATGCGTGGCGCACTGGACGCCGAGCAGGCCAAGGCCGACGCAGCGCATGCGCAATTGAAGCAAGCGGACGACTTGAAGGCGGTCTACGACAAGGCATACGACAAGACCGTGACGCTGCCGGCCAACACCTTCAAGGAAATATTCCCGCAAGTCGATGCCGCGTTCGCCAGCGGGCTGAAGATCGTCGATTTCGTGGAGGAAAACAAGGCCCGGATCGAGATCTCCGGACTTGTGGTAAAGGTGCAGAGCCCCGCGGTGCAGGCCGATCTCAACAAGCTGCTGCAGGAGATGAACGAGCATGCAAGAGGCGTGAACCAGGCGCAAAGCCGTCTGCGTTCCGTCATGCTGGGCAACTGATTTCCGGAAGTTGGGGCCGGGTGTCCACGTGGGATTTTCGTGACCCGTGGGACTGCTGCGCGCATGGCGCCCGGTTGCATGACCTGCAAAGAGCCCTCGCGGACAACATGCCTGGCTACAGCCGTCGCTTCGCCGGCCGCATGGAAACCGGCAAGGACACGGTGTCCGATCCGGCCATGGGCAGCGTCGCGGTGGGCGACCAGGTCAAGATCGCCTGATCGGCCCGATCGGGGCGGACGCCCGAATGAATCCGCCCCGTCCTTTCCTGTCAGACCGGTGGCCACGCTATCGGCGTGGACAGCGATGCACCCGCAGCGCTACAGAAGGATCTCTTCCACCCTATCCCTGCCCCACGCGAAGCCCGCCTGCTCTGCCTCGGCGAGCGACGCGAACCGATGGTTCGCATCGCGATGCCGCAGCATGGGAGGGGCCTCGCCCTTGGCCACGTCGACCTGAATGGTCCAACGGCTCTCGTTCAGGTAGCCGGAGTGGAAGCTGCGCACAAGGATGCGATAGCCGCGGTACTGAATGTACCGCTCACGAAGCAGGTTCGACACGGTCATTGCCTTTGATACACCAGCGGCGGCCTGCCTTTGCATTGGGGGCGGCTAGCTTGAGCACGATGATCCCAGGCCGGGATGTCATTGGTGCTGCGCACGGCCGGCGGCGTCAGCCTGGCTGCTTGCCTCGCTTTGCGCCAGTTCGGGAACCTCCGCATCGGACGGATCGATCGCGACCAGGATGCTGCACGAAACCCTGTCCAGCAGCAAGCCATGACCCGGTCCTGCCCACCAGCGCGCCAGCAGGCCACACCGTCGATGGCCGACCACGATCAGGTCCACCTTTAACGCATGTGCCACGCGAGCGATCTGGTCTATCGGGCTGCCGACCGCAAAGTGGCCGGTGGCCGTCACGCCGCTTGCCTTGAGCTTGCTGACGCCCTCGCTCAGGATTTCCTTGGCGGCGCGCTCTTCTATCGAGAGCGCGTCGGCCGCCAGGGCATCGAAGCCATGCAGCCAATGGGCACTCTCCAGCACTGCGAGCAGGTGCGTATCCGCGTGAAGTTGCTGTGCCAGTTCCGCGCCATAGCGCAAGGCCCGGCGCCCTTCCCGTGTCGCGTCGTAACACAGCAGAATCCGAGAGAACAGTGACATCGCCCTTCCTCACATCGAGAGATCCATGGCGCGCGCCGGCGTCCTTGAAAGGCGACGCCATCGGTACTTTCTACCAGCAGCAAGATGTCGTGCCAAGGCACGCGCCGGCAGCTTTCTCCAGACCGCGGTGATCACATGGCGTCTATGATGTCCCATATCCCACGCTGAAGCATGGATCGATTATATATCACATAGTGATATAACTTCGCTTCGCACATTGAGGAACCCCCTGGCGCATGAAGCACCCGGTACGCGAGATGGAGTGGAATAAGGCTTGGCTATCGCGCCGTTAGCTCGGAAACATTGAAAGCGGAATGCAATGAGCTGAGCTGCGCCTTGTGAAGCGCCGCCAGTTGCATCAGGCATTGTTCGCCGCGCTGGCGCAGATGTACCTCCACCAGCCGATGGTCGGTATCGTTCTGCCTGCGCTTCACCAGGCCCGCTGCTTCGCAGCGAGACACCAGCCCAACCACACCGTTCGGAGCCGCTTGCAGGCGCTCGGCCAGTTCCCCGACGGTCGCCCAATCGCGGCCAGGAATGCCTTTAACGTGCAGCAACAGCAGATACTGCAGAGGCGTGATGCCCTCCGCCTGCGCGGCCTCCTCGGAGAAGCGGAGGAAGCGGCGAAGTTGATAGCGGAACTCCGACAATGCCTCGAAGTTCTGTGTCGTTATGTCGCTATGCCTTGCAGACTTCATGGTTTGAAAGGAATTCTTCGAAACGGTCGATGCAACTTGAACCAGGCGCGAGTGACGCGCCGGGGGCGGGATCACGCTTCCGGGTGCCGTGGTGGCAGCCCGCCCGCGATCATGGTGCGGCGAAAACATCGCACAGCCCGCAGCAACTGCAGGCCAAGCCAGACGTTGGCGGCGGCAAACAGTGCTCCGCCCGGCAAAGCCAGCCATCGCGGCGCCAGGGGCAGCGCCAGCAGCAGGACATAGGCGAGCAACAGCAAGTTGGCTTGCCAACGCTGCTGGCTGGGCGAAATCATCGCCTGCATGGCGGGAATCCGGGCTGGCAATGGCAGCCGGCGGCGCAAACGCAGCCAGATCAGGAAAGGCACGATCTTGCCGATCATCGCCGTTACCGGCAGCACCCCGCACCCCACCAGCACCGCCGTGCCGATCCACCAGGGATAGGCGACGGCCCCCGGCAAGGCGGGAGCCGCCAGCGACAATGCCACCGCGCCAAGGGCGCTCAAGCAGGCGGCAACCCAAAGGCGCCAGCCTGGATCGTGGCGGCGCCGCGCACGCAATACCCCCTGCAATCCAACTACGGCGAGTGCCGCCAGGAAGAGCAGAAGCGGCACCGCGCCTGCGCCTGCAAGCTGTGGCAGGTCGATCACAACACCGCAGTATCCCAGCAGAAGCAACCAGATTCCCCAAGGCAGGAACCGATCCAGGCTCGCCGGCAAACGCCTGGTTTGCCAGAACATCGGCACCACCGTGGTCGCGACACCCGCAACGAGCGTGGCCAGCCAGCCAACCAGCCCCACGGCCACATGCAATTGCAGCGTCGGACCCAGTGATACCTGCCATTGGCCGCCAAGCGCGCCTGCCAGCGCGGCGCCGGTCGCAACCGTCGCGATCAGCGCAGCGCCTATGCACGCCAGCGTGCGCGTGGTGGCGTCGATGGCAGCCACGCGTGTTCCCGCCCACAGCAATGCCAGTCCGACGAGGCTTAGGAAAGGCGCGCCCAGCATGATCGCCACGCGAAAGCCGAGTGGCCGGCCGGTAAGGAATCCACCTGCCAGCCCGAGTGCCGTGCTCCCCGCTATCAACGCGACCAAAGGCGCCAGTCCGGCAGTTCCGCGTATCCGCACCCCGGCGACCACCGGCATCATCTGGAACAATGCCCCCACCATGACGGGAACCAGCATCCCCAGTGCGAGCAGATGGACCGCCGCCAGCACGGTCGGTGAAAAACGGAATGGCAGGCCGTCCGCGGGACCCAATGCCACCAGCAATCCCGCGGCGGCGCCAAGCCATGGCGCCGGCAACAGGCAGCCAAGCACCACCGATGGCCGGGGAGCATTCTCGTATTTCAGCTGCGCAGCTTTCATGTGCCCTGCCATGCCGCAAGGCGCGACCAGGAAAGGCGAGGTGGCTCACCGGCATCCTCGCAAAAATCGGAAGGGGGAAGTCGTCTCAGCATTGCGTCAATCTCCGCACTTGGTCCAGCGGGGCCGGGCAGAAAATGCCCCTGCCCCTGCACGCTATTCCGGCGCAGCCATGCTAGCCGGCGAAGACCGGTCTTGTCTTTGATCGCGGTAAAAGGTTGCACTACTGGCGAAGCCACCCGTGAGCCGGCGCCGCGCCCCCTTTGCGCTATATCAAAAAGGGCACACCCCGCTTCGGGCGATACTTGACGAGTCTGCAGCAGGCAATTGAAGACGGCCTGGCCCAACCGGAGCGCGATCATGTTTTCTTCCGCCGCCAGCCTTCCTGGCTTCGATTCACCGATTGAACTGCTGCTGGCCTGCCACGAGAAGGTGCGGCGATTCGCTGGCTTGTGCCAGAGGCTTGAGCAACACGCAACGCTGCACGGCGCGGATGAAGACGCGCAAGCCGCCGCCGCCAGCGTGCTGAGATACTTCCAGATCGCGGCGCCGCTGCACCACGCCGACGAGGAGGAAGACCTGTTCCCGGCGCTGCGGGAGCTGGGTGACGCCAGCCTGACTGCGCGTATCGACGAGCTGGATGCCGAGCATGGGCACCTGGCCGAATTGTGGTGCTGCCTGCAGCCGTGGCTGGAGGCGCTCTCTCAGGGAGCAAGCCACCCCGCTCCACCAGAGCTCAGCGCGTTCGCCACCCGCTATCCCGAGCACGCATTGCGGGAGGAGCACGAAGTTTATCCCGCCGCCGTCCGGCTATCGCGCGAGCGCCTTGCCGGGATTGGCCTGCGCATGGCGCAAAGAAGAGGCGCACGCTAGTGGCAGCAAGCACGGGCATCCCTGCGCCATTTCACCGATCGTCAACGCTTGCAGGCTAAGGCAGGATGACTTGATCTGCCACAAGATCCGGCTGGGCCTGGCGTGGAATCCTATGCACTACGAGCCTGTCGTCGTGCTCCGGATACGCCACACTGTGTCGGCCCGCGCGGCCGGCAAGCCCTGGAGGCTTGCCTCGACAGACAGATGACAGATGCAACTACCGCCACTGAGGCATGCCATGCGCCACAAACTCAATCTCGACGGACTGCTTGGCAGCCTGCCCCTGTTCCGGAACCTCGACGCAGCGCAGCTGGCCGAGCTTGCCGGTTCCTGCCATGAGGTCAGGGTCGCCAAGCACAGCCATGTCTTCCGGCGTGGCGCCGCGGCGCCGGGACTATATGTTGTTGCCGTTGGCCAGATCAAGCTGGCACTGCCTTCGATAAACGGCAATCCGGAGAAGGTCGTCGAATTTTTCGGCCCCGGCGAAGCATTCGGGGAGGCTGTCATGTTTCTGGACCGCCCTTACCTGGTGGATGCCCAAGCGCTCGAAGACACCCTGCTGATCCTGCTCGACAAGAAGGATATATTCGCCGCCATCGATCGCGACCCGTCCTTTGCTCGGCGCATGCTTGCCGGCTTGTCGATGCGCCTGCACGCCCTGGTGCAGGATATCGAGACGGTAAACCTGCACAACTCGCAACAGCGCGTGATCGGCTACCTTCTGAACGGGCCGCGCGAGGGCAACCTTACGCGCTTCGCCGTCAACAAGAATCTCATCGCCTCCAAGCTGGGGCTGTCGCCGGCAACGCTTTCGCGCACCCTGCAGCGGCTCAGCGAAGCCGCCTTGATCAGCGTGGCTGGCCCAGAGGTCCTGATCCACGATGTCCAGGCACTTCAGCGCCGGTTTGCCGGAGCCTGAGTCCTGTTTGCCGGCGTGGAATCCGAAGCGGAAATTGCTTGACCGGCGTCAATCGCGGCAGGCCGATCCCTCGTTAGCATTGCTGCGTAACCACCATGCCAAGGAGCCTGCCATGCAGACCAGTTCCCCCTTCATCTTCGACGCGCGCGGCATTGCCAAGCGCTTTCGCCATGCCGCGATTTTTGGTGCGCTGGAAGCGCTGGGCGAAGGCGAGTCGATGCGCTTCGTCAACGACCACGATCCCCTTCCCCTGATCGAACAACTGCGCCGGCGCTATCAAGACCAACTCCACATTGCCTATGTTCAGCGCGCGGACGATGCCGTGGTGATCGACTTCACCGTCCATCCAGCGGGTACCGCGCAAGGATGCGGCAGCGCAAGCGGCACGGGCTGCGGCTGCAGCGGCGGCTGAACCTTGCCGTTATCCGGCACCCGGATCACCTGCGCGCCCTCGAACCGCACGAACCGCACGATCCGCGATTGGCTTGCCCGCGGACAAGCCGGCCCCGGCGGGCCTGGGGCAAGATACCAATGAGGCCGCCGCGCTGTGGTGCAAGGCGCCCGGCGGCCTTGATGTTGCTGTCCTGCCGAAAGCCTGTCCGTACGATCTACGGGCAGGCTTCTTTTTTTAACCGTCGACGGTATTGCCACCGCACAGCCATACGATGCGCCTGACCACCATGACCGACTACGCGCTACGGCTGCTGATTTACGTGGCGCGCCATCCTGAACGGCTGTGCACCAACAGCGAGATCGCGCAGGCCTACGGCATCTCCAGGGCGCACCTGGTCAAGGTGACGCACAAGCTGAGCCGCCAGGGCTGGATCGCAACCGTGCGCGGCAGAGGCGGTGGCATCCAGTTGTCATCCGGGCCAGGGAGCATCAATCTTGGCGACGTGGTTCGCAGCGTGGAGCCCGATTTCGATCTGCTTGCCTGCCTGGCCGACGGTGGCGCCTGCAAGCTCGCGAGCGATGAGCCCCTTTGCTGCGTCATGGACGGCGCTCGCCGGAGCTTCCTGCAACATCTTGAAAGCTATACCCTCGCTGACGTGCTGGCGCGAACGCGCTCGGCCCCGCCGCATGCGGCAGTGCTGAATCCCGGCAAAAGCTGAGGCCCATGCCGCCGGTGCCGATGCGGCCCCGGCGCCGGCCGCGTCCGGCGGAAGGTTCAGGACTGCGCCGCGCGGACCCGCCATGCCCGCGCGGCGGCGGCCACCACGGCAATAAACACCAGGATCGCAGCAACGTTGCCGATCGCCGCCGCGGCCTTGACGGCCGGCAACTGGTGGCCGAAACTCAGCCGCGCGGCCAGGGAGAAGTGCAGCAAGGCAAGCGGCACATAGAAGCTGTTGCCGAACTGCAGTTTGACGCGCGTGATCGCCGGCAGGATGACAGGCGCATGCGCCATCACCATGCTGACGATGAAACCCAGTCCCAGCGCATGCAGCGCCGCGTCACGCCATGGCAGCCCGGCCGCGGTGCCGGCCCATGCCACGCCTGCCACCAGCAGCCAGCCATAGCCCAGCAGCAGGCAGACCGCCATATAGCGGCTCAGTCCATGGCTGCGCACCGTGCGGCGCGCAATGTCGAACAGTGCCAGCCAGGCGCCAAGGAACGCCAGCGAGACGCCATAGACGACGCCACCTGTCCTGCCCGCGTTCCCTGCCAGCGCCGAGGCGGCAGCACCCAGTATCAGCGCTGCCAGAATGGCAAGCAAGGCCGTTTGCGCGCCGGGCCGGCGGCGCATCAGGCGCGTCATTTCAAGCCGCTCGGCAGCAACGGTGACTACCAGGAAGATGAAATACCAGGCGTTGGCCGAGGCCAGCCAGCGGCCCGAAGCCAGCGCCGCGTTTCCTGCCAGCCAGGCCACGGAGGCGACCAGCAGCAAGGCGGTATGGGCAGCCGGCTGGCGCCGCAGCACGGCCACGCTGACGCCCACGAACACCAGCGCGCCGGCCGCCAAGGCCCACGCGCCGGCGGCGGGGAATCCCGCCACCATCAGCAAGGCACCCAGCCCCGATGCCACCGGCGCGGCGAAGGCGGCGGGACGCCCAAGCGCCACCGCGCGCTCGATGCCGATGACCGTGCCGAAGAAGCCGCCGGTCATCAACGCGCCGTGGAATGAAACCGCGTGCCATAGCAGGCGATAGCCGTCCGCCCCGGGCAACGCCACGCCTGCACGCAACAGGCCGCCGAGCATGCCCGCGAGCAACGCGAATACGGCCAGCAGCAGCACTGCCAGCCGAGGCCAGGTCTTGCGCCGGCGCCCTTGCGCGCGGCGCGCGGCCATGCTCACCATCCCATGGCGTGCTTCGCGCTGGCGCTCATGCGCTCCGGCGTCCATGCGGGCTCCCAGCATAGTTCCACTTCGATCAGGTACCCCAACGGCATCACGCCCTCAAGCTCGAGTTGTACGTCGTCCAGGATCATGTCGGCCACCGGGCATGCGGCCGAAGTCATCGTCATCGAAACGTGCACCGATCCGTCGGATACGGTGACGCCGTAGATCAGGCCAACCTCGAGGATGCCCAGCGCCAGTTCCGGATCGACCACGCGGCGCAGGGCATCCATGATCGGTATGCGCCATTCCTCGGGGCCCTGGTAGTCAAGCCTGCCTTTCCCGTTCGATGCTTGCCTGGTGAGCATGCTCCCTCCTTTTCGCGTTCCTGTTACGCACAGTCCATGGTAGTACGGGCCACGCGTCCTGCATGCCCCGTACCGCCGGTCGGTTGACATAGCGCAAGGCCGGCGCTTCCGTCATGCCTTGCGCAGCGTGAAACTGCTGAAATGCGCTGCCAGCCTGTCGATATCCTGACGGCCAAGCGAAGCGCCCGCGCCGCTGCCGCGGCACTCCTGCAATGCCCAGTGCGTCACGCCAAGCGCGGCGATCCGTTCGGCCAGCGCGTGCAGCTCGGCGACACCGAACAGGCCGGCGTGCCAGGTGGTGCGGCACTCGCCCGCCACGCCGCTGGCAAGCCACCGGCGCAGCGATGCCCACGCCCGCTCCCCGCTGCCCGGTACCCGCGTAACGCTGTCATAGCGATGCAGGGGTGCCTTGAGATCCAGGCCGATCCAGTCCAGCCGGGGCAAGATGGCGGCCAGGCGATCCGGGTACATGCCGGCGGTGTGCAGCGCGACCTGGAAGCCTCGGGCCCGCACGTCCTCGATGGCACCGGGCAGGCCCGCCTGCAGGGTCGGCTCGCCCCCGGAAAACACCACGCCGTCGAGCAGGCCTTGCCGCGCCTGCAGGAAATCCAGCACGTCCGCCCAGGCGATGGCGGGCGGCGCGGCGGCGTCCAGCAACGCCTGGTTGTGGCAATAGCCGCAGCGCCAGGGACAGCCCTGGCAGAACACGACGGCGGCGAGGCGACCGGGAAAATCGATGGTCGTCAGCGCCGTCATGCCGCCCGCGCGCAACGGGTCCGCGTTGCGGCGATGCCTGGCCGTCCCCGCGCAGGCGTCAGGCCGCAATGCCACGAGGCTCCGCGAAGAAGCGGCGCTCGCGGTGCTCGCCCTGCTTGCCTGTGTTGAAACTGGAGACCGGCCGGTGGTAGCCCATCACCCGGGTCCAGATCTCGCAGGGTTGGCGCTCCTCGTCGCGCAGCACGGCGTCGCCAGGTTCGGCTTGAATGGCTGGCGAGGATTGATATTGGTCAGTCATGGGGTGTACTCCGTTTTTTGGGTGGGTTAAAAAATAAAAACGAGCAAGCCGGACGATCGTGCTCAGGCAGCGATCGGAACCCGCTTGCGGGCCAGGATCTCCTCGTCGCAGCGCGGGCAAAACGGATGCTCGCCAGCGAGGTAGCCGTGCGTGGGACAGATCGAGAACGTCGGCGTCACCGTGATGTACGGCAGGCGGAAGCGCGTCAGTGCGCGCCGCACCAGTTCGCGGCAGGCTTCGCCGCTGGACAGGCGCTCGCCCATATACAGGTGCAGCACCGTGCCGCCGGTGTACCGGGACTGCAATACCTGCTGCCGCGCCAGTGCCTCGAAGGGGTCGTCGGTCCAGCCGACCGGCAGCTGCGAGGAGTTTGTGTAGTAGGGTTGCGCGGCCGTGCCGGCCTGGCGGATCTGCGGCCAGCGCTTGCGGTCCTCGCGGGCGAAGCGGTACGTGGCACCCTCGGCCGGCGTGGCTTCGAGGTTGTAGAGATGACCGGTTTCCTGCTGGAAGTCCACGATGCGCTCGCGCACGTGTTCCAGCAGGCGCAGCGCGAACGCATGGCCCCACTCCGAGGTGATATCGTGCGCGTCCGCGGTGAAGTTGCGGATCATCTCGTTGATGCCGTTCACGCCCAGCGTCGAAAAATGATTGCGCAAGGTGCCGAGATAGCGCTTCGAGTAAGGGAACAGGCCCTGGTCCATCAGGTGCTGGATCAGCTTGCGCTTGTTCTCCAGGCTCTGCTTGCCCAGTTCGAGCAGGCGGTCCAGTGCGCGCAGCAGCGCCGCTTCGTCGCCCGCATGCAGGTAGCCCAGGCGTGCGCAATTGACGGTGACCACGCCTACGCTGCCGGTCTGCTCGGCACTGCCGAACAGGCCGTTGCCGCGCTTGAGCAGCTCGCGCAGGTCGAGCTGGAGCCGGCAGCACATGGAGCGCACCATATTCGGCTCCAGCTCCGAGTTGATGAAATTCTGGAAGTACGGCAACCCGTACCGGGCCGTCATTTCGAACAGCCGCGTGGCATTCTCCGACTCCCATGGGAAGTCGCGCGTGATGTTGTAGGTTGGG
This sequence comes from Cupriavidus sp. 96C5-1, assembly GCF_057798855.1. Taxonomy (NCBI): domain Bacteria; kingdom Pseudomonadati; phylum Pseudomonadota; class Betaproteobacteria; order Burkholderiales; family Burkholderiaceae; genus Cupriavidus; species Cupriavidus sp. 96C5-1. Next base: position 104,048 of record NZ_JBYOJU010000028.1, read on the forward strand.
ATGGGGAAGGTGAACACCCTGCCCTTGGCATCGCCCGCCGTCATCACCTCGATATAGGCGCGGTTGATCAGGTCCATCTCTTCCTGCAATTCGCCATAGGCGAACGGCATTTCCTGGCCGCCGATGACGGGCACCTGCTCGCGCAGGTCCTCGGGGCAGGTCCAGTCGAAAGTCAGGTTGGTAAAGGGCGTCTGCGTACCCCAGCGCGACGGCACGTTCAGGTTGTAGATCAGCTCCTGGATGCACTGCCGCACCTGGGCATAGGACATGGCGTCCTTGCGCACGAACGGCGCCATATAGGTGTCGAACGACGAGAACGCCTGCGCACCGGCCCACTCGTTCTGGAGCGTGCCGAGAAAGTTGACGATCTGCCCCACGGCGGACGACATGCGCTTGGGCGGGCCTGCCTCCACCTTGCCCGGCACGCCATTGAAGCCTTCATGCAGCAGCGTGCGCAGCGACCAGCCGGCACAGTAGCCGCTGAGCATATCGAGATCGTGGATATGGATATCGCCGTTGCGGTGGGCCTCGCCGATTTCAGGCGCGTAGACATGGGACAGCCAGTAATTGGCGGTGACCTTGCCTGCCACGTTCAGGATCAGTCCGCCCAGCGAATAGCCCTGGTTGGCATTGGCATTCACGCGCCAGTCCGCCTTGCTCAGGTATTCGTTGATCGACGCCTCCACGTCGACCAGGGCCTTGCGGTCCTGGCGCAGCCTGGCGTGCTGGCCGCGGTAGGCAATAAACGCACGCGCGGTGTTCCAGTGGTTGGCGGCAACCAACACCTGCTCGGCCACGTCCTGGATCTGCTCGACGCCTGGCGTCCGCTCATGGAAGCGGTGTGCCAGGACCCTGGCCACCTGCTCCGCGAGGTTGCCTGCCTGCGCATCGGCGAACTCGCCAGTTGCAGCGCCGGCGCGGCGCAGCGCGGACCGGATCCGCTCGATGGCGAAAGCGGTTCTTTCGCCATCGCGCTTGACGACCTCCCTGGGCAGGCTGGCAACAACGGCTTCGGTACAGTGCTCCATACATTCTCCCGGCAATATTCACACTAGATGTGGGACAGAGCGTACCGGTCAAACACTATATGTTGATTGACGACGGGCAAGCGTATGACATATCCGGTGATATTTCCAATGCCCACGGCTTGTGCCGGGAATACGGGAAAGCATGCGAATATGCACGCCGCAGCGTGCAGTCCGCCGCGCCGCCAACGGTAGGCGAGCGTCGGGCGCGGACGATCGCGGCCTGGTCACGCGGCGCTCATGCGTGCCACGGCTTGCGTGGTCACAGCCCGCTCCACCACGCCGCCGATCAGAACCACCGCCGGACTGGCCAGGCCGGCCGCGAGCGCCTCGGAGAGCGTGGCCAGCGTGCCGGACCAGCGGCGCTCGCCGGGGCCGCTGGCATGCATGACCACGCCGGCCGGCATGTCGGGCCGCATGCCCGCGGCCAGCAAGGCGTCGCGAATGGCGCAGAGCCGCCCCATGCCCATGTAGATGACCAGTGTGGTGCCGCCGGCGGCCAGTGCCCGCCAGTCGGGGCCGCCGTCGCCGCTGGTATGCGCGGTGACGAAGGTCACGCCGTGGCAGTGTGCGCGATGCGTAAGTGCGATGCCCAGCGCCTGCGCTGCGGCCATGCCGCTGCTGATGCCGTTGACCACCTCCACCGCGATACCGTGCGCGCGCAGGAATTCAGCCTCTTCGCCGCCGCGGCCAAACAACAGCGGATCGCCGCCTTTCACGCGCGCCACGTCGCGGCCGGCCAGTGCATGCGCCAGCGTCAGCGCATGGATGCTGGCCTGGCTCACCGAGCAACGCCCGCCGCGCTTGCCCACCGATATGATCTGCGTGCCGGGCCTGGCATAACGGTGCATGTCGGACGACACCAGATCATCCACCAGCCACACCTGGACCTGGCCGAGCACCCGAGCAGCCCTGACAGTGGCCAGGTCCGGATCGCCGGGCCCCACCCCCACCAGCCATACCTTGCCCGGCTTCAGCGGTCTGTTCATCTCATGCTCCTCAATGGCTTGTGCCCGACGAACGGGTGGTCTTGTTGAATACGTTGTACTTGCCGACCGGCTTGTCCATGGGGATACGCCGGACCTCGCGCAGCGTGGTGGCATCGTAGGCCACGATGGCGCCGTCCTGCTCCATCACGCTGACCAGCGCGTAGCGGCCATCGCGGGTGAACTCCACGTGCGCCGCGGTGCGGCCCGGACTGGGCGTGACGCTGGCCACCACTTGCAGGCTCTCTTTGTCGATGACCTGCAACGTGTCGCGGCGCGGACTCATCATGGCGTCGGTCCAGGCATATGGCGTGTTCTCGTGGCTGCGCAGGAAGAACCCCGGTCCGTTGGTCTCGATATTGCCGACGGTCTGCCAGGTCCGCATGTCGATCACGCTGATGCGGCCTTGCTTCAGGTTTGGTGAAGCCATCACCTCGCGGCCGTGGCGCACCCACGTGATGCCGCTGCCCAGGTGCGGCATGCCGGACAAAGCCAGGTCGGCCACCTTGCGCCCCTGCGCAAGATCAATCACCTGGCCATGCCCGTTGCGAGAGGCGCCAAGAATGTGCAGGTAGCCCTGGTCGAAAAAGAAGTCATCGAGCACTTCGTCCAGCGCGATCACGCGGGGGGTGAATTGGCCGGCGGATGATGTGGCATCGACGGCGCCGCCGTACGGGATCTCCCACACTGCCGGGATGTCCCTGAGCGCGGCGATGAAGCTCTGGCGCGGCGCGGCATCGTACACCGCCGACACGCGCGAGGCCGTGCCATCGCCACCCCTTACGTCGTACACGCGCACCGGCACCAGGTCCTCCGCGCGCAGCAGCACCAGCGTCTGCGGCAGCGTGTTGCCGGCCAGCACCCATTTGCCGTCGTCGCTGACCGCAACGTTGCGGGTGTTGATGCCGACGCGGATTTCGGCAGTGAGCGTCAGGTTCCACAGGTCGAACTTGCTGACCCAGCCATCGCGGCTGGCCAGGAACACATAGCGTCCGTCGGGGCTGAACTTGGGGCCGCCGTGCAGGGCGAAACGGCTGCGGAAACGGTGAATGCGTTCGAGCTTGTCGCCGTCCAGCACGCTGATATGGTGACTGCCGGCCTCCACCACCAGGAACAGGTTGGCTGGATCGGCGCTGAACACCGGGCGCGCTGGCAGGCTGCCGGGCGCATGATAGACGATGCGCGACGCGTCGATATCGGCCGCCGTCCAACCCGGCATCGCCGCCGGCGCAGTGCGCAACCACGCCGCCAGCGCGTCCAGCCCGGCCGCGTCCACGCTGCCAGCAAAGCCCGCCATCTGGGTGGCGGGACGGCCCTCGCGCAATACCGCCGCCAGCTCCTGGGGCCGCAGGCGCTCCAGACTCTCCGGCAGCAGTGCGGGCCCCATGCCGCCCAGGCGTTCGGGGCCATGGCAGGCGGCACAGTGCTGGCTGTAGAGCGCGGCGGCATCCGGGGGCTGCGTCGCGGCCAGCGCCGCGGCGGCATAGGGCACGGCAATCAGCGTGGCGGCCAGCGCGCACCATCGCGACGACGGGATCGAAGTGTTCACACCAGGGCCTCCGCAGCCAGCGGCGTCATGATCTCCGCCTCGGTCAGGTAACAGCCCGGGTCTTCGGCCCAGGGGTTTCCGCTCACGGCATAGGCGCGCGCACGGGTGTTGCCGTTGCAGATGGCGCGCTGCGCGCAGCTTGCGCAGCGGCCCTGCAGCGGGCGCGGCCGGGCGGCCAGGCCGGCCATCAGCGGATGGCTGCAATCGGCCCAGATCTCGCCGAACGGCCGTTCGCGCACATTGCCCAGCGTCACCTGCCACCACATGGTGTCCGGGTGGACGTTGCCGAGGTTGTCGATATTGGCCACGTTCACGCCGGTGGCGTTGCCGCCCCAGTCCACCAGGCGCCGCCGCATGTCGGCCACGCGCGCGGGATAGCGCCGCGCGATCCAGTGCAGCAGGTAGACGCCGTCGGCATCGTTGTTGCCGGTGACGAAATCGCCGGCGCGGCCTTGCCGCGCGCGCGCCCATACGTGGTCGAACAGCCAGTCCAGTGCCGCGCGGGTGCCGGCATGGCGGGCATCGTCGTCCTGGTGGCCGCGGCCGCGGCCCGCATAGTTGAAGTGGGACAGGTAGAACTTGTCGATACCCTCGGCCTCTGTCAGCGCCACCAGCGCGGGCAGTTCCGCCGCGTTGGCTTCGGTGAGCGTCATGCGTACGCCCACGCGCAGGCCGGCGGCGCTGGCGGCCCGCAGGCCCGCCAGCGCCTGCGCGAACGCGCCGGCACAGCGCCGGAAACGATCGTGGGTGGCTTCGAGCCCGTCCAGGCTGACGCCCACGTAGTCAAAGCCCGCGCCGGCAAGCCGCGCCGCGTGCGCGCCGTCAAGCAGCGTGCCGTTGGACGACAGCGACAGGTGAAAACCCAGCGCCCGCGCACGCCCGGCCAACTGGTACAGGTCGGGCCGCAGCAGCGGTTCGCCGCCCGACAGGATCAGCGCAGGCACGCGTGCCTGCTTCAGTTGCGCCAGCACGGCAAGGGCTTCGGCCGTGGTCAACTCTCCTTTGAAGTCGGTATCGGCCGACGTGGAATAGCAATGCCTGCAGTTGAGATTGCAGCGCCGCACCAGGTTCCAGATGACCACCGGGCCGGCGGGCTTGCGCGCGGACGGCACCGGGCCGCCGTCGCGCAGGGCTTCCATGAATCGGGACAGGCGGAACATATCTAGTCTCCTTGCAGCAGGCGCAGCCCGGTCTTCTTCAGGATGCGGGTGGACCACAGCACATCGTTCGCCCGGCAGGCGTCGCCCAGCAAGGCGCCGATCTGCGCCACCAGCGGCAATGCCTGCGCGCGCGTGCGTGCGTGGACCATGGCGAACAGGTTGTAGGGCCATTGCGGCAGCCGGCGCGGGCGCCGGTAGCAGTGGCTGACGAAAGGCAGCGCGCCGACCCGCTGGCCAAGCACCTCGATGCGCTCGTCGGCCACGTCCCATACGGTCATGCCGTTGGCGCGCCAGCCCAGCGCGTAGTGATTGGGAACCGCGCCCAGCCGGCGCATCAGGCCACTGGCCCGCATCGCCTCGAAACGGGCGATGACCTCCCGCTCGCTGATGCCAAGCGCGGCGCCCAGCGCCGCATAGGGCGCTGCCACCAACGGCAGCCCGGCTTGCGTGGCGCGCATCAAGGCGCGGTCGATCGCGTCGGGCAAGGCGGCATCGTCAGCGCCGGAAATGCCGGAGAACGGGGTATCCAATGCTTGCGTGAGGAGCTTATCGTGCATGAATGCTTATGCTCTCAGGTAGAGATTGACGTAGAACTCCCGCTCCTTGGGGAAGGCCAGCACCGCCACCCCGGCACTGGCTTCGATGCGCGCGAGCGTCTGCGCCACGGCGTCCGGGTGCGCGACCGCTAGCACGAACCACAGGTTGAGGTGGTGGGTACGCGCGTAGTGATGGGCAACCTCTGGATGGGCATTGATGGCCGCGATCACGGCTTCCGTGCGCGCGGCCGGCGCGTGGCAGGCGCACAGCACGAAGCGCCCCCCCGCCCGTTCGATCTGGTACAGGGGACCGAAGCGGGTCAGTATCCCGCCATCGAGCATCGCCTGCAGGCGCGCCAGCAGCGTGGCCTCGTCGGTGCCGAGCGCACCGGCTGCATCGGCATAGGGGCGCGGCGTCAGCGGAAAGCCACCTTGCAGGGCGTTGATGATGCGGCGGTCGAGCGCGTCCAGTACTACGGGCGATACCCCGGTGGCCAAAGTGCGGGCTGCGCTCATAGGCTGACCTGCGCGCCGGCATAACGGGTGCCGCGCTGCTTGTAGCACTGGCTGCCCAGCAACACCGCGCGCGGCGCGGCGGCCAGCCCGCATTGCTGGTCGAACAGCGCCAGCGCGGCCTGCAGTTCATCCTCGCTGCGCGTGTGAACCATGGCGAACAGGTTGTATGGCCAATGCGGCAGCCGCCGCGCGCGGCAGTAGCACAGGCTGACCGCGCAGAGCCGCGCCAGGCGCTTGCCCAGCGCATCGACCCGGCCATCCGGCACGTCCCACACGCACATCGCGTTATGGCTGTAGCCAAAGCGCCGATGGTGCAGGATCGCGCCGAAGCGCCGGATCACGCCACAGGCGTGCCACTGGGATAGCCGTGCCAGAACGCGATCCAGCGGCATGCCGCATTGCCGGGACAGCGCGTGATAAGGGCGCGGGGTCAGCGGCAGGCCCGCTTCCAGCGCCGCCACGAGGCGCCAGTCGTCGTCGTCCAGCCGCTGCAGGGGCGGCATCCTGACCGTCGGCCACGATGGCTTGCGGACCTCGCTGCACAGTGGGAAGCCCAGGTCGATGTGGTATTCGCGCTCGAGCGGCAGGTCCAGCGGCGCCTGGCCGGCTTCGGCGCCGATCTCTGCCAGTGCCGCGTCGAGCGCCGCGCGGTGCCGCGCCCCGGCGACAAACCACAGGTTATACGCGTGCCCGTGGCGCGCATAGTTGTGGCTGACGGCGGCATTGGCGCTGATGCGTGCCGCCACCCGGTCCAGCCAGGCCGGCTCCACCTTGAGGGCGGCAAGCGTACTGACGCCGATCGTGTTGGGGGCGAAGACCGCGCCGATGCGGCTGACGCGTCCGGCGCCCAGATCGCGCGCCAGCAGGCCGAGCACGGCCTGTTCGCTCAGGCCGTGCGCCTGGGCCACGCATTGGAAGGGCCGCGGCTGTAGCGGAAAATCCCGCTGGATGTGGTCGTAGAGTTGGCGTTCGTCGTACATGGTCGGTGTGGATCTACATGCCGAAGCGCTGCGCGCGCACGGTGAAAAAGATGCCGCTCGGGTTGTCGGCCGGCAGCGTGGCGAGGCGGGCGAAACTGGCGGTGTCGTAGACCTCGACGCGGTCTTCATCGCGGCATGACAGCCATACCGCTTCCCCCTTGGGCGTGAATTCCATGTGCAGCACGCCCCGGCATGGCTTGATGGTGCGCACCACCTGGCGCGTGGCGGTGTCGATTACCTGCACGGTGTCGTTGTCGGGAAAGGCGAAATTGACCCAGACCTGCCGCCCGTCCGGGCGGGCCATCACGAAGACCGGCTGGCCGGCCAGCGCAACGCGGCCGCTCTCCTGCCATCCGCGCGCCGGATCGGCCACCAGGACTTCGTGGCGCCCTACCGCCGGCAGCCAGGCCTGGCCTTGCGCCATCGCCCAGCCGCGCAGGTGCGGCATCTTGTAGACGGGCAGCCGGGTTTCGCCTCGGCCGTAGCCCGCCAGCACCTTGCGCGCCGCCGGCGGGGTCTGCCACAGGTCCACCAGCGCAAGGCCGTCCTCGCCGAAGAGACCGGCGAGGTACCAGCGGCCATCGGGTGTGACCAGCCCGTCGTATGGCTCGCGGCCGGCGTCGAGCCGGGTGACCTGTGGATGGCGCGGATCGGCTGCGTCGATAATCCAGATCTCGCCGGATTCGAAAAGGCTGGCGGCCAGGCGCCGCCCCGGCAAGTCGGCCAGGCCGACCACCTTGGAGCGGCGGCCGTCGCGGCCGATGGCGGGGATCTCGGCCAGCGGCTCCAGCGTGGCGGCATCGAACAGGCGGATGCCGCCGGGTGCATAGTTCTGCGCTGCCACCACGCTGCCGTCCTGCAGGATGGCGCCGCCGATACTGTTGCCGGCCTGCATCACGCGATGCGTCACGCGCGCGCGCAGCAGGTCCACGCGCGACAGGCCGCCGTCGCGGCCGAAGACATAGGCATAGCGGCCGTCGCGCGAAAACACCACGCTGGCATGCGACAGGTCGCCAAGCCCGGCCACGGTGGCCAGCCGGGTCATGCCCGAGGTTTCCACGACCTGGATGCGGCCGGCGGCGCGCTCGATCACCACGCCCAGGTCACCGGTGCCGCGCATCATCCCGTCCGCCCCGCCGGCGCAGCCAGCCAGGCCGGCGGCAGCCAGGGCGAGCGCGGCGGCCAGCTTCAGCGGGCCGGTCCAGTGCTTGCGGGAGGTAGTACGGCGGGCGCTTCGCCCGCCTGAAGTCGTTCGATCAGCCATGCTGCTTCGTCTTGCGTCATGAAGGGTTGCCAGGGGGGCATCGCGGTGCCGGGGCGGCCTTGCAGCACGGTTGCCACCAGGGCGTCGTGTGGCTTGCCGGCCAGCGCCGCCGCGACGAGCGGCGGCCCCAGGCCGCCACGCAGGGTCATGCCATGGCATGCGCCACAATCGTCGCGCAGCCAGCGCGCCAGCTGCGCCTGCCGTGCCGGCGCCGGAGCGGCGGCCGCGGCGATACCCGCCGCGGTGGCGCAAGCCAGCGCCAGCACCAGCGCGCGCGTGGCCGCCATGGCCCGGCCTACAGGCTGAGTACCCATTTGGCCAGCGTGCCGGCTTCCGCTTCGCTCACGCGGTTGGCCGGCATCGGAATCGGCCCCCACTTGCCGCTGCTGCCCTGCAGGATCGACTGGACCATCTGCGCCTGGCCGTCCTTGCTGCCCCTGTACTTCGCAGCCACGTCCTTGAAAGCCGGCCCCACGAGCTTCTTGTCGACACCGTGGCAGGCCAGGCAGGCCTTGCTGCTGGCCAGCTCGGCGCTGGCGTGCGCGGCCGCCGGCAGGAAGGCGGCGATCAGCGCCGCGGCGATTGCGTTGCTTGCATGCATGTGATTGCTCCGGATTAGTGTCCTGAGTCTGAGATTCGTTGTAGAAACAAGTCAGTCGAGAAGGCGTGGGCGCCTGCGAGCGAAGCGCAGCAAGGCTGAAGCCTTGCGCGCATTGGTGACGACGGATCGCGCGCCTTATCGGCCAACTGATGCAACGATTTTGTGATTGAGGACACTGGCGCTCAGTAGATGTCGTGCTGGGTGTTGAACGCGTTGAACTTGCCGGTGGGCGTGACCAGACGCGGATCCTTGATCACCGTCTTGAGCGCGCGCGTCTTGTCGTCGACCACCACCAGCGCGGATTCACCGTCCTTGGTGCCCCAGACCGAGAACCAGACCTCGTCGCCGGCCTGGTTGTACTCTGCCTGCACCACGCGCTTGGCGCCTTCGCCCTTGAGCTGCGCCCATTGCGCGATCGGCAGCACCTTGTAGCCGTCTTCAAGCTTGCGGGTGTCGAACACCGCGACCGACTGGCTGAGCTTGGGATCCGGATTGAGCGGCGTATCCACCCACAGGTTGTGCGACTTCGGATGCGTCTTGATGAACAGCGAGCCGCCGCCCTGCCCCTGCACGGTTTGCACGACCTTCCACGCCTGCGCCTTGTGGCCGGCCGGGTCGGTCCCGATCAGGCTGACGGTCTCGTCGCCGAGATGGCTGGTGGCCCACACCGGGCCGTACTTCGGATGGACGAAGTTGGCACCGCGCCCGGGATGGGGCGTCTTGCCCACGTCGACCAGCGCAGCCAGCTTGTCTTGCTTGGTGTCGACCACGGCGATCTTGTTGGAGGCATTGGCCGCCACCATGAAGTAGCGCCCGCTCGCATCGAAGCCGCCGTCATGCAGGAACTTGGCCGAGTCGATGGTGGTGGTCTTGAGGTTGTTCAGGTCAGCGTAATTGACCATCAGGATCTTGCCGGTTTCCTTGGCCGTGATCACGAACTCGGGATGGAAGTGGCTGGCCACGATCGAGGCCACGCGCGGCTCCGGATGGTACTCGTTGTCCACCGTCATGCCGCGCGTCGATACCACCTTGAGCGGCTTGAGCGTGTCGCCCTCCATGATCACGTACTGCGGCGGCCAGTAGGTCCCGGCCACCGCGTACTTGTCCTCATAGCCCTTGTACTTGGAGGTCTCCACGGAGCGTGCCTCCAGCCCGACCTTGACCTCGGCGACGATGTCCGGCTTGGGCAGCCACAGGTCGACCAGGTCGATCTTGGCGTCGCGCCCGATCACGTACAGGTAGCGGCCAGAGGCGGACATGCGCGAGATATGCACGGCATAGCCGGTCTTGACGATGGTGATGATCTGCTTGCTGTCGCCGTCGATCAGCGCGACTTCGCCGGCGTCGCGCAGCGTCACCGAAAACAGGTTGTCGAGGTTGTAGGCGTTCATCTTGCGCGTCGGGCGCTGCGCCACCGGCACGACGTCCTTGCGGCTCTTCTCGATGTCGGCCAGCGAGAATTCGGGCGGCGTGGGCGGATCCAGCTGGATATACCGCGCCATCAGGTCCACTTCCGTATCCGACAGGTCGCCCGAGGTGCCCCAGTTGGGCATGCCCGCCGGGCTGCCGTACTTGATGAAGGTCTTCAGGTACTCGGTACCGCGCTCGCGCGTGATGTCCGGAGTCAGAGGCTTGCCGGTCGCGCCTTTGCGCAGCACGCCATGGCAACCGGCGCAGCGTTCGAAGTAGATCTGGCGCGCCTGGTTGAACTCGGCCGGTGTCAGTGCGGGTGCGGCAGCATCGCTAGCTTGCTGCCCCGGCGCGCGGGCTTGCGGGGACACTGCGGTGTCCGCGTGAGTCAGCCCGAGCCAAAGGGAAAGCGGCAGCGCCGCGAGTGCGGGGAACATCCAGGATTTCGCTTTCATATGCTCTTCTTCAGCGAGTTGGGGAAACCGCGAGGCCTTTGTCGCACGTGGCATCGCGCGGCAAAGGCAGTGCACACATCATGTCGAAGAAATGCCGATGCGCGCTTGATTGGCATCAAGCAGTCGGCAAGCTGCTTGCCTATCACTTGATGGCCGCGCGTTCGCGGACCTGACCGGCTCCGTGGCGGCGCCGCCATGAACGCAAAAACAGCCGCGGGGCCGGGAGCCCGGGCGGCTGCTGTTTCAACCAGCGGGTTGCCGCGGCAGAGCCGCCGCAACCCGTGACTTGCCTGATGCCGCGACTGCGCTTAACGTTGCGCGGCGTTCAGGCGCCCTTCCGGCGCGGCCAGCGCCGGTGCCTTGCCGGCGAGGCCGAGCACCACTTGCAGCGCCATCGAGAGCGCGCCGACGATGAACACCACGTCGCCGAAGGTGCGTACCCAGCGCAGCGTCTGCAGGAGGGGCTGCTGCATGAAGGCCTCGCTGCGCGCATACCACAGCCCCTGGCTGGCGCTGGCGTGGAACTGGATGATGCCGATCGGGAACAGGCTGGTGCCGATCATGAGTACCAGGCCGGCGTTGAGGCCCCAGAACGCTGTCTTTGCCAGGCCCTGGTTCAGTACGTAGTGCGGCCGTACATAGCGCAACACCAGCAGCGTGAAGCCCAGCGCCAGGAAACCGTAGACCCCGAACAGCGCCGCATGGGCATGCACCGCAGTAGTATTCAGGCCTTGCACGTAGTACAGCGAGATCGGCGGGTTGATCATGAAGCCGAACACACCGGCGCCCAGCATGTTCCAGAACGCCACGGCAACGAAGCACATCAGCGGCCATTTCAGGTTGGCCATCCACGGTGCGCGGTCCTTCAGGCGCCAGTTTTCCCAGGCTTCATGGCCCAGCACGATCAGCGGTACCACTTCGAGCGCGCTGAAGCTGGCGCCCACCGCCATCACCGGCGTCGTGGTGCCCGCGAAGTAGAGGTGGTGGAAGGTGCCAGGCAGGCCGCCCAGCATGAACAGGGACGCCGATGCCAGGCTGGCCGCGGTGGCCATCGGCCGCGACACCAGGCCAAGCGTGGAGAAGATAAAGGCCAGCGCCGTGGTAGCGAACACCTCGAAGAAGCCCTCGACCCACAGGTGCACCACCCACCAGCGCCAGTACTCCATCACCGACAGATTGGTGCGCTCGCCGTAGAACAGGCCCGCGCCGTAGAACAGGCCGATGGCCACCACGGAGGAAGTCAGCAAGGCCAGCAGGTTCTTGTCGCCGCCCGGCGTGCGCAGCGCCGGCGCGATGGCGCGCAGCATCAGCACCAGCCAGAACAGGATGCCGGCGAACTTGCCGATCTGCCACAGCCGGCCGAGGTCGACGTACTCGTAGCCCTGGTGTCCCAGCCAGAAGTTGAGGTTCTCGGGCATGATCTGCGCGATCGCCAGGTAGTTGCCGGTGAACGAGCCCACGACGACGACGACCAAGGCCCAGAACAGCACGTCCACGCCAAGCTTCTGGTACTTCGGGTCCTTGCCGCCGTTGATGAGCGGCGCCAGGAACAGGCCGGCAGCCAGAAAGCCGGTGGCGATCCAGAACAGCGCGCTCTGGATGTGCCAGGTGCGCATCAGCGTGTACGGGAACCACTTCGACAGTTCGAGGCCGTAGAATTTCTGCCCCTCCACCGTGTAGTGCGCCGTCAGGCCGCCGATCATCACCTGGAACACGAACAGCGCCACCACCAGGAACAGGTATTTGCCCAAGGCGCGTTGCGACGGCGTGAGCGCGAACGTCGTGAGCGGATCGTGCGCAGCCACGGCGGGCGGCGCCTCCTCATGCCCGCGCAGGAATGACCAGGCCCACACCAGGAAGCCGACGCCCGCCAGCAGGACCACCACGCTGGCGATGGACCAGATGATGTTCTCGCTGGTGGGCTGGTTGCCGATCAGCGGCTCGTGCGGCCAGTTATTGGTGTAGGTGGCGGTCAGGCCGGGGCGCTCGGTGGCGGCGGCCCATGCGGTCCAGAAGAAGAAGTGGGTCAGCTTTATGCGCCGTTCGGCGCTGGGCAGCGTGTTCTCCTTCATGGCGAAGCTCTCGCGGCTCTTGCGCAGCTCCGGTGCGTCGGAGAACAGCTGTTCGTAGTAGGCGGCGGTGGCGGCCATGGCCTGCGCGCGCCGCTTGGAGACGGTGAGCACGCCGCTGTCCTGGTCGACGCGGTTGCTACGGTACTCGGCACGCAGCTGCTCGCGCAGCGCGGCCTGTGCCGGCCCGTCGAGGCTGGCATAGGCCCGGGCGTAGGTATCCTGCGCAGCCAGGTCGAGCCAGGCGGTCAGCTCGCGGTGCAGCCAGTCGGCGGTCCAGTCCGGCGCCTGGTAGGCGCCGTGGCCCCAGATCGAGCCGAGCTGCATGCCGCCGACGGACTGCCAGGCAGTCTGGCCGTCGAGGATATCGTCCTTGCTGAACAGGGCCTTGCCGTCAGCGGTAACGACTTGCTGCGGAATCGGCGGCGCCTTGCGGTAGACCTCGGTGCCGTAGTAGCCAAGCAGCGCAAACGTGACCGCCAGAACGGCGATCAGGGTGAACCAGAGTCTTTTGTATTGTCCCATGATGGGGTCTCGCTGTGATTCGTGTGCCTGTCGCGGTTGGGTCAGGCGTGGGCCGGGGCGGCTTGCTCGGCGTTGTCGAACAGGATGTTGTTCTCGAGATGGATGTGTTCCATCAGGTCTTCGCGGAAGGTGCGCAGCCCCAGGTACAGCGCGCGCCAGGTGTTGCAGGCGGCGCGGGGCAAGGTGATGTCATTGGTCAATAGATTGAGATGCTGCAGCGCCTGCCCGTGCTCGTCGTGTTCCATGCGCATGACCGTGATGGGGCCGCCCGCCATGTTGCCGGCTTCACGTGCAAGCAGCGGGAACAGGATCTGCTCTTCCTTCTGCATATGGCTCTCCAGCTCCTGCTGCATGACCCCGAGGTGATCCGCCAGGCCGAGCGGGCAATCCTGGCGGTCGCCATGCACCTGCTCCACCCGGCGCGCCAGGCGGATCAGCTCGGGCAGTTGCTGGCGATGCACCTCGTGGTAGCGCGCCAGGATGTGGACGATCAGGTCGGCCGCGGACGCGGCGCCCCAATCGCGGCCGTCGCGCTGCGCCTGGGCTTGCAGCGACAGCAGGCGTGCCTCGATGGCCTGCGCATCCAGGCCCGCGGCTTGCGCGGCCTCGCCCAGGCTCTGCTTGCCGCCACAGCAGAAATCCAGCTGGTAGTCGTGAAACACCCGGGTGGCGCCGGGAATCTGGCGGGCAAGCTGGCCCAGCGATTGATCGGTCATGCTCATGATGTTCTCCTGTTCAAGATGTGCATCATTCACATAGCGAAACCCGTGCCTGAAAAATTAATTAAAAAAATCAACAGCTTGGTTTTTTGACGGTATTATTTACCCTTGCAAAATGAAGGTGAAAAACACCATAAAGGGTTTAATTAACCATGATGGAGAACCTTCTGCTCACGGACCTCGTCGCCGACCTTCCCCAGGCCGTGCGGCTGCAGCGCCTGGTTGGCAGCCTGCGTGCCCATTTCCGCTGCGGCGCCGTCGCGCTGCTGCAACTCGAAGAGGATCAGCTGCGCCCGGTGGCGATCGACGGGCTGGTGCGCGATGCCCTCGGGCGGCGTTTCGCGGTGGGCCTGCATCCGCGCCTGGCCGCCATCCTGGCCAGGCGCGGCGTGACCTGCTTCCACCATGACAGCATGCTGCCCGACCCCTACGACGGGCTGATCGACGAGCACGTGGGCGAGCCTCTGCCTGTGCATGACTGCATGGGAACGAGCCTGCATGTGGAAGGCCAGCCGTGGGGCGTGCTGACGCTGGACGCGCTGACGGTCGGCACCTTTGGCGACGAGGCGCAGGCCGATTTGCGGCAAATGACGGTAGTCGTCGAGGCGGCCATCCGCACGACACGGCTGGAAGCCGAGATCCGCGCGCTGCGGCTCACGCGAGGCGAAGCGCCGCTGGGCGACGCGGCCCGGGACGATGGCGAGATCATCGGCCAGAGCGAGGCGATCAGCCGCCTGCTGCACGAGCTCACGGTGGTGGCCGACTCGGAGCTGCCGGTGCTGCTGTTGGGGGAAACCGGCGTGGGCAAGGAGCTGTTCGCGCACCGGCTGCACCGGCTTTCGCGGCGGCGTGCCCAGCCGCTGATCCATGTCAACTGCGCGGCGTTACCTGAGTCGCTGGCCGAGAGCGAGCTGTTCGGCCACGCCAAGGGCGCGTTCTCGGGAGCGGTGGGCGAAAGGCCGGGCCGCTTCGAGGCGGCCGACGGCGGTACGCTGTTTCTTGACGAGGTGGGCGAGCTTCCCCTCTCGATCCAGGCCAAGCTGCTGCGCACCTTGCAGAACGGCGAGCTCCAGCGCCTGGGTTCCGACCGGCCGCGCCGGGTTGACGTGCGCATCATCGCGGCCACCAACCGCAGCTTGCGCGATCACGTGCGCGACGGCTCTTTCCGCGCCGACCTGTATCACCGGCTCTCGGTCTACCCGATCCCGATTCCGCCGCTGCGCGAGCGCGGCAACGACGTGCTGCTGCTGGCGGGCCGGATGCTGGAACTCAACCGCGCCCGGCTGGGCCTGCGCAGCCTGCGCTTGTCCGGCGCGGCCGAGGCTGCGCTGCGCCGCTACCCTTGGCCGGGCAATGTGCGCGAACTGGAGCATGTGATCAGCCGGGCGGCGCTCAAGACCGTCAGCCGCGGCGCGAACCGCAACGACATCGTCACCCTGGAGGCGGAACTCCTCGACCTCGACGGGCTGGAGCCTGCACCGGCCGGCGCGGCCGCCCCGCCGCCAATCGCCGCGCCGGATGCATTCGCGCCCTCGGCCGCAACCCTGCGCGACGC
The DNA here is from genome assembly GCF_057798855.1 of Cupriavidus sp. 96C5-1. Taxonomy (NCBI): domain Bacteria; kingdom Pseudomonadati; phylum Pseudomonadota; class Betaproteobacteria; order Burkholderiales; family Burkholderiaceae; genus Cupriavidus; species Cupriavidus sp. 96C5-1. The sequence continues at coordinate 119,398 of NZ_JBYOJU010000028.1, forward strand.
GGTGGACCAATGCCAGCGGCACTGCATCGAGCAGGCACTGGCCGCGCAGGGCGGCAACTGGGCGCAGGCCGCCCGCCAGTTGGGCGTGGACGCGAGCAACCTGCACAAACTCGCGCGCCGGCTCGGCGTCAAGCATGACGACAGGCCGCACCGGTTAGCGCGCTGAACGCAACCCGCCAGGCGGCCTGACACCCTTTTCCGCAGCGCCGTGGGCGCCCCCCGGCCGGGCCCCCCCCCCCCAAGGGACAAACGACACCCGCCCCCCCACATGTGCTGCCGGCGAATGGTCAACCGCGGCCGCGCTCTCTACGCTGGGAGCCGATCGTCATTGTTGACACAGGAGCATGGCCATGGCCACTCAACCCCTCCCGCACGAACCTGTGCCGCGTCGCGCCTATGCGGTACTGGCGTCCAGCACCTTCGCCTTCACCATCTGCTTTGCCATATGGATGATGTTTGCCGTGCTGGGCATTCCCATCAAGCAGCAACTCGGCTTGTCCGAAACCCAGTTCGGCCTGCTGGCCGCCACGCCCGTGCTCAGCGGCGCGCTGGTCCGCGTGCCGCTGGGCATCTGGACCGACCGCTACGGCGGCCGCATCGTCTTCTTTGTGCTGATGCTGGTCACGGTCATCCCGATCTGGATGATCTCGCATGCCACCACGCTCCCGCAGTTGCTTGTCCTGGGCTTGTTCGTGGGCCTGGCGGGCGGCTCGTTCTCGGTCGGCACGCCCTATGTGGCGCGCTGGTTTCCGCGCTCCCGCCAGGGCCTGGCCATGGGCATATTCGGCGCCGGCAACTCCGGCTCGGCCTTGACCAAGTTCGTCGCCCCGGCACTGATCGTTGCCGCCGGTGGCAGCTGGACCGTGGTGCCGCGCGTGTACGCGATCGCCATGCTGGTCACGGCGGTGCTGTTCTGGGTGTTCTCATCCAGCAATCCCGCCCACCGCGTGAAGTCCTCGGCTGGTTTGCGGGCCCAGTTCGCCATGCTGCGCGACCCGCGGGTCTGGCGCTACTCGCAGTATTACTCGGTGGTGTTCGGCGGCTATGTCGGCCTGTCGCTGTGGATGACCAAGTACTACATCGGCGAGTACGGCTTCGACATCAAGATCGCCGCCCTGCTGGCGGCCTGCTTCTCGCTGCCGGGCGGCGTGCTGCGCGCCATCGGCGGCTGGATCTCGGACCGCTACGGCGCGCACCGCACCACCTGGTGGGTGATGTGGGTGTGCTGGGTGGCGTTCTTCCTCCTCAGCTACCCGCAGACCGATTTCATCATCCACACCGCGCGCGGCCCGCAGGCCTTCCATATCGGCCTGTCGGCGCTGCCGTTCACCGCACTGCTCTTTATCGTCGGCATTGCCATGGCGGTGGGCAAGGCGTCGGTGTTCAAGTTCATCGCCAACGATTTCGGCCATAACCTCGGCGCCGTCTCCGGCGTGGTGGGGCTGGCCGGCGGCCTGGGCGGCTTCATCCTGCCGGTGCTGTTCGGCCTGCTGGCGGACCTGAGCGGCGTGCGCAGCAGCTGCTTCATGCTGATGTACGGCACCGTCTGCGTGAGCCTGGTGTGGATGCACTACAGCCAGCGCGGCAAGGGCGCAGACGCCGGCCAGCGCGTGCTGGCGGCACAGCCGGCCTGAATCGGCGCTCCGCCTTCCCTATTCCACATTTCCCTGTTCCTCATTCCTCATTCCTCTATCCGACACATAGGACAGTCATGTCTAGTTCCGTACTAACCCGCTGGGAGCCTGAAAGCAAGACCTTCTGGCGCACCCACGGCGAGCGCATCGCCTACCGCAACCTGTGGATCTCGATCCTCGCCTTGATGCTGGCCTTCGCGATCTGGATGCTATGGAGCGTGGTGGCGGTCAACCTGGACCGCGCCGGCTTCCGCTTCAGCAAGAACCAGCTGTTCTGGCTCACCGCGCTGCCCGCGCTCTCGGGTGCCACGCTGCGCATCTTCTACGCCTTCCTGGTGCCGATCTTCGGCGGCCGGCGTTTCACGGCGATCTCCACCGCCACCCTGTTGGTGCCGGCGCTGGGCATGGGGTTCGCGCTGCGCGACCCCACCACGAGCTATCCCACCTTGCTGGTGCTGGCGCTGCTGTGCGGATTCGGCGGCGCCAACTTCAGCTCCTCGATGTCCAATATCAGTTTCTTCTTTCCCAAGGCCAAGAAGGGCCTGGCGACCGGGCTCAATGCCGGCATCGGCAACCTGGGCGTATCGGTGGTGCAGTTCCTGACCCCGCTGGTGGTTTCCGTGGGGCTGTTCGGCGCCTTTGGCGGTGACGCCCAGACCTACCAGGCCGGCGAGGTGAGCAAGAGCCTGTGGCTGCAGAACGCCGGCTTCATCTGGGTGCCGTTCATCCTGGCCGCGACCCTCGCCGCGTGGTTCGGCATGAACGACATCGCCGATGCGCGTGCCTCGTTCGCCGACCAGGCGGTGATCTTCAAGCGCAAGCACAACTGGCTGATGTGCTGGCTGTATGTGGGCACCTTCGGCTCGTTCATCGGCTTCTCGGCCGGTTTTGCGCTGCTCACCAAGTCACAGTTCCCAGGGGTGAACCCCACCGCCTATGCCTTCCTCGGGCCCCTGGTGGGTGCGCTGATGCGGCCGGTGGGCGGCTGGGTGTCGGACAAGCTCGGCGGGGCGCGGGTCACCCTGTGGAGCTTCGTGGCGATGATTGCCGCCGTGTTCGGCGTGCTGGCCACGCTGCCGCACGACGGCGCCGGCGGCAGCTTCCAGGGTTTCCTGGCGGCGTTCGTGGTGCTGTTCGCGCTGACCGGCATCGGCAATGGCTCGACCTTCCGCATGATCCCGGTGATCTTCCTGACCGAACGCCAGCGCGCCGCGCGCGGCAAGGACGAGGCGGCGCAAAAGCAGGCGCTGCTGGACGCCGGCAAGGAATCGGCCGCGGTGCTGGGCTTTTCCGGCGCCATTGGCGCCTACGGCGGCTTCTTCATTCCCAAGAGCTTCGGCACCTCGCTGGAGCTGACCGGCTCGGCGGACGCGGCGCTGTACTGCTTCGTGGCCTTCTATGTGAGCTGCGTGCTGGTGACCTGGTGGTACTACGCACGCAAGCATGCACCCATGCCCTGCTGAACGGCGCCGGCCGGCCTAGTTCTTCCGAACTAGGCGGCCGCGGCCGAACTAGCCCGAGCGCATCGCGCCCTACTCCTCCACCAGCGAATGGGCGCCGCCGGGCCTGGCCGATAAGCTTGGAACATCCCTGGACCGATTGCCCGACGGTCAGCAAAAGCACTCGCGGAGAACAACTATGAGCCATTTTCTGGATCGACTGAAATTCATGTCCCGCGTCAAGTCCACCTTCGCGGGTGGACACGGCGCCGTGGTGGACGAGGACCGCCGGTGGGAGAACGGGTACCGCAGCCGCTGGCAGCACGACAAGATCGTGCGCTCCACCCACGGCGTGAACTGCACGGGTTCGTGCTCCTGGAAGGTCTACGTCAAGAACGGACTGATCACCTGGGAAACGCAGCAGACCGACTATCCGCGCACCCGCCCCGACCTGCCCAACCACGAGCCGCGCGGCTGCCCGCGCGGCGCCTCGTACAGCTGGTACGTCTACTCGGCGCAACGCGTGAAGTACCCGATGATCCGCGGCCGCCTGATGGAGATGTGGCGCGAAGCCCGCAAGACCATGGATCCCGTGGCCGCCTGGGCCTCGATCAGCCAGGACCCGGTCAAGGCCAAGCGCTACAAGAGCGTGCGCGGCCTGGGCGGCTTCGTGCGGGCCGACTGGGACACCGCCACGGAGATGATTGCGGCAGCCAATGCCTTTACCATCAAACGCTTCGGCCCGGACCGCGTGGTCGGGTTCTCGCCGATTCCGGCCATGTCGATGGTGTCCTACGCCGCCGGGGCGCGCTACCTGAGCCTGCTGGGCGGGGTCTGCCTGTCATTCTATGACTGGTACTGCGACCTGCCGCCGGCCAGCCCGCAAGTCTGGGGCGAGCAGACCGACGTGCCGGAATCGGCCGACTGGTACAACTCCACCTACCTGATGGTATGGGGTTCCAACGTGCCGCAGACGCGCACCCCGGACGCCCACTTCTACACCGAAGTCCGCTACAAAGGCACCAAGACGGTGGCGGTATCGTCCGACTTCGGCGAGATGGTCAAGTTCGGCGATATCTGGCTGACGCCCACGCAAGGCACCGATGCCGCCCTGGCCATGGCCATGGGCCATGTGGTGCTGAAGGAGTTCCATCTGAACGGGCGCTCCGCTTATTTCCGCGACTACATCAAGCAGTACACCGACATGCCGATGCTGGTGCTGCTGCGGGATAACGGCGGCACGCTGGTGCCCGACCACTTCCTGCGTGCCTCCCACCTCGCCGGCGCCCGCGGCGAAGCCAACAATCCTGAATGGAAAACGCTGGTGATCGACAGTGCCAGCGGCGACTTCGCGGTCCCCAACGGCACCATCGGCTTTCGCTGGGGCGAGGCCGCGCACAACGGCGGCGAGAAGGTAGGCCGCTGGAACCTGGAGATGAAGGACGGCGGCAACGGACAGGCGCTTGACCCCCTGCTCTCGCTGATGGCGGCCGGGCACGAGGTGGCCGAAGTCGGTTTCCCGTACTTCGGCGCGGAGCACGATGCCCTGCTCAAGCGCCGCGTGCCCGCCAGGCGCATCACGCTGGCCGATGGCAGCAGCGCCCTGGTGGCCACGGTCTATGACCTGCAGATGGCCAACTACGGCGTGGACCAGGGCCTGGGCGGCGACAATGTGGCCACGTCCTTCGACGACGATGTGCCCTACACGCCGGCCTGGCAGGAAAAACACACCACGGTGCCGCGCCATCTGGTGATACAGGTAGCGCGCGAGTTCGCCGACAACGCCGATCGCACCCAGGGCAAGAGCATGGTGATCGTCGGTGCCGGGCTCAACCACTGGTACCACAACGACATGATCTACCGCGGCATCATCAACCTGCTGATGATGTGCGGCTGCGTGGGCAAGAGCGGCGGCGGCTGGGCGCACTACGTGGGCCAGGAAAAGCTGCGCCCGCAATTCGGCTGGGCACCGCTGGCCTTTGGCCTGGACTGGTCGCGCCCGCCGCGCCAGATGAACGGCACCTCGTTCTTCTACAGCCACACCAGCCAGTGGCGCCACGAAAAGCTTGCCGTGGACGAGATCCTTGCGCCGACCGCGGACAAGGCCAAGTACGAGAACCTCTCGCTGCTGGACCTCAACGCCCGCTCCGAGCGCATGGGCTGGCTGCCCTCGGCGCCGCAACTAAGCAGCAATCCGCTCGATGTCGCCGATGCCGCCGCGGCGGCTGGCCAGGATCCTGTCGCCTATACGGTCGAACAGCTGAAGTCCGGCGGGCTGCAGTTCGCCTGCGACGACCCCGACAACCCGGAGAACTTCCCGCGCAATATGTTCGTGTGGCGCTCGAATATCCTGGGCAGCTCGGGCAAGGGCCATGAGTACTTCCTCAAGTACCTGCTCGGCACCCAGAACGCCGTGTTCGGCGACGAGGCGGACGCCATCACGCCGAGCGAGGTCAAGGTGCGCCCCGCCGCCGAGGGCAAGCTCGACCTGCTGACCGTGCTCGATTTCCGCATGAGCACCACCTGCCTGTACGGCGATATCGTGCTGCCGACCGCCACCTGGTACGAGAAGGACGATCTCAACACCTCCGACATGCATCCCTTCATCCATCCCTTGTCGGAGGCGGTGCAGCCGCTGTGGGAGAGCCGTACGGACTGGGAAATCTACAAGGCGATCGCCAAGAAGTTCAGCGAAATCGGCGGCGCCCACCTGGGCACCCGCCAGGACCTGGTCTGCAGCCCCTTGCTGCATGACACGCCGGGTGAACTGGCGCAGCCGTTCGAGCCCAAGGACTGGAAGCGCGGCGAATGCGAGCTGATTCCCGGCAAGACCGCGCCATCGATGACCGTGGTCGAGCGCAACTATGCCGATATCTACAAGAAGTTCACCTCGATCGGGCCGCTGCTCGACAAGCACGGCAACGGCGGCAAGGGCATCAACTGGGATACCCGCCACGAAGTCAAGGAAATCGGCGCGCTCAGCAAGACGGTCGACGAACCCGGCGTGAGCCAGGGGCGGCCGCGGCTGGATACCGCCATCGACGCCGCCGAGATGATCCTGACTTTCGCGCCGGAAACCAACGGCCATGTCGCGGTGAAGGCATGGGAAGCGCTGTCGGCCATCACCGGGCGCGACCACGCCCACCTGGCCACCGGGCGCGAGCATGACAAGATCCGCTTCCGCGACGTCCAGGTGCAGCCGCGCAAGATCATCTCCGCGCCGACCTGGTCCGGCCTGGAGTCCGAGGAAGTCAGCTACAACGCGGGCTACACCAATGTCCACGAGCTGATCCCCTGGCGCACCCTGACCGGCCGCCAGCAGTTCTACCAGGATCATCGCTGGATGCTGGATTTTGGCGAAGGCAACTGCGTCTACAAGCCCGCCATCGACACCAAGACCATCGCGCCGATGCTGGGTGCCAGGCCCAACGGCAATGCCGAACTGGTGCTGAACTGGATCACGCCGCACCAGAAGTGGGGCATCCACTCCACCTATTCGGACAACCTGCGCATGCTGACGCTGTCGCGCGGCGGGCCGCATGTCTGGATCTCGGAAGCCGAGGCCAAGGCCAACGGCATCCGCGACAACGACTGGGTGGAAGTCTTCAACGTCAATGGGACGCTGACCGCGCGGGTGGTGGTTTCGCAGCGGGTCCCCAAGGGGATGTGCCTGATGTACCACGCCCAGGAGAAGATCGTGAACGTGCCCGGCGCCGAAACCAGCGGCATGCGCGGCGGCATCCATAACTCGGTGACCCGCACGGTGACCAAGCCCACCCACATGATCGGCGGCTACGCGCAGCTGGCATACGGTTTCAACTATTACGGCACCGTCGGCAGCAACCGCGACGAGTTCGTGATCCTGCGCAAGATGAACAAGGTCGACTGGCTGGAAGGCCCGCTGGTGGAAAAACAAGCGAAGGAAGGAGCTGAGCAATGAAAATCCGCGCCCAGGTAGCCATGGTCCTGAACCTGGACAAGTGCATTGGCTGCCATACCTGCTCGATTACGTGCAAGAACGTCTGGACTAGCCGCGACGGCGTGGAATACGCCTGGTTCAACAATGTCGAGACCAAGCCCGGCATCGGTTATCCCAAGGAATGGGAGAACCAGGACAAGTGGCATGGCGGCTGGACGCGCAATGCCGCCGGCAAGCTCGAACCGCGCCAGGGCAGCAAGCTGGGCATCCTGGCGAAACTGTTCACCAATCCCAACCTGCCGCAGATCGACGAATACTACGAGCCGTTCACCTACGACTACGAGCACCTGCAGAAGGCGCCGCTGGTGCAGACGCCGCCCACTGCCCGCCCGGTGTCGGTGCTGACCGGCAAGAAGATGGAAAAGATCGAATGGGGCCCGAACTGGGAGGACGATCTTGGCGGCGAGTTCAGCGCGCGCAGCAAGGACAAGCTGTTCGAAGACGTCCAGAAGGAGATGTACTCGACCTTCGAGAACACCTTCATGATGTACCTGCCGCGCCTGTGCGAGCATTGCCTGAACCCGACCTGCGTAGCCTCCTGCCCGTCCGGCTCGATCTACAAGCGCGAGGACGACGGCATCGTGCTGGTCGACCAGGACAAATGCCGCGGCTGGCGCATGTGCATCTCCGGGTGCCCGTACAAGAAGATCTACTACAACTGGCAAAGCGGCAAGGCCGAGAAATGCCTGTTCTGCTATCCCCGCATCGAAGCGGGCCAGCCTACCGTCTGCGCGGAAACCTGCGTCGGCCGGATCCGCTACCTGGGCGTGATGCTGTACGACGCCGACCGCATCCAGGCAGCCGCCTCGGTGGAGAACCCGCAGGATCTCTACCAGTCGCAGCTGGACATCTTCCTGGATCCGCACGATCCGGCCGTCCAGGCCGAAGCGCTGCGCCAGGGCATTGCGCAAAGCTGGCTGGACGCCGCGCGCAAGTCGCCGGTGTACAAGATGGCCTGCGAATGGAAGGTGGCCTTCCCGCTGCATCCCGAGTACCGCACGCTGCCGATGGTGTGGTACATCCCGCCGCTGTCGCCGATCCAGTCGGCCGCCGAGGCTGGCCACATGGGCATGAACGGCGTGATCCCGGACGTGAAGAGCCTGCGCATCCCGGTCAAGTACCTGGCCAACCTGCTGACCGCGGGGGAAGTCGCGCCGGTGCTGAAAGCGCTTGAACGCATGCTGGCCATGCGCGCCTACAAGCGCTCGGAAGTGGTGGACGACGTGCAGGACCTGGCTGTGCTGGAGCAGGTCGGCCTCACGCCGGCACAGGTGGAGGACATGTACCAGATCATGGCGATCGCCAACTATGAGGATCGTTTCGTGATCCCGTCCTCGCACAAGGAAATGGTGGAGGACAGCTTCAACGACAAGGCAAGCTGCGGCTTCACCTTCGGCAACGGCTGCTCGGGCGGGACCTCGGACGGCTCCCTGTTCGGCAAGAAGCCGCAAGGCAGCGTGATGTTCGCGGACATGCCGAAATCGCGCAAGAAGGCCATGGCGACATGACCGGCGCCTGACTTCCCGCCCCGCTCCCGCCGGCAAACGGGAGCGGCCGGCATCCGCACTTTCGCCATCCATACACCACGGGAGCCTCCCATGCCGCTCTACCCCATCCTTAGCGCCCTGCTGTGCTACCCCGAGCAGGACCTTCTCGACGCCCTGCCTGAAATCGACACCGCGCTGGCCAGGTCGCCGCAGGCGCAAGCCACGCTGGCGCCCCTGGGCGAGCTGTTGAAGACCAACACGCTGATCGAACTCCAGGAGAACTACGTCGCCACCTTCGACCGCAACCCCGCCCACTCGCTGCACCTGTTCGAACACGTGCACGGCGAAAGCCGGGATCGCGGCCAGGCCATGGTCGACCTGATCGACGAATACCGCCGCGAGGGCTTCGAGCCCGCCGAGGCGGAACTGCCCGATTTCGTGCCGCTGTTCCTGGAGTTCCTGGGCGCGCTGGTGGCCGACGGCAAGGACGCGCACGCCGGGCAACTGCTGGGCGACGCCATCCACGTGCTCGCCGCGGTTGGCGACCGGCTGGCGCGCAACGAGAGTCCGTATGCCGCGGTGTTCACCGTATTGCGCACGCTCACTGACGTGCAGCCACAGCCCCGGACCGAGCCGCCGGTGCGGGATATGGACGAAGCGCTGGAGACCTTCGGCCCCGGCGTGGACGGCGTGGAACCGCTGCTCGCACCGCGCCCCCTCGGCGACCAGCCCGTGCGCTTCTACGCCCGCGGCACGGCGCCCATGACCACCGCTCGCTGAGGCAACGACCATGAACCTGCTCAATCAATTCCTCTACGGCATCTATCCGTACATCGCCCTGGTCGTCTTCCTGTTCGGCAGCCTGGCGCGCTTCGAGCGCGAACAATACGGCTGGAAGAGCGACAGCTCGCAACTGCTCCATCGCGGCAACCTGCGGGTCGGCAGCATCCTCTTCCACGTCGGCATCATCGGGCTGTTCTTCGGCCATCTGGTAGGCCTGCTGACGCCCGTGGCGGTCTGGGACGCCCTGGGCGTCTCGCATGGATTCAAGCAAGGCGTGGCCATGGCGGCCGGCGGCCTGATGGGCACCATGTGCCTGTCCGGCCTGCTGATCCTGCTCCACCGCCGCTTCACCAATGCCCGCGTGTCCGCGGTCACGCGCACCGGCGACAAGGTGCTGCTGCTGTGGATCCTGGTGACCTTGCTGCTGGGCCTTTCCACCATCTTCGAATCGTCCCGCCATATGGACGGCCACATGATGGTGCAGCTGATGACCTGGGCCCAGCACATCGTCACCCTGCGCGGGGACGCCGCCAGCTATATCGCCGCTGCGCCGCTGCTGTTCAAGGCCCATCTGTTCATGGGGATCTCGCTGTTCGCCATCTTCCCCTTCACCCGGCTGGTGCACGTGTGGAGCGGATTCGCCTCGGTCGGCTACCTGGGCCGCGCCTGGCAACTGGTGCGCAGCCGCTGAAGCCCGCCCCGCCAACCGGCCGTCCTGCAAGGAGAAAGCTATGCCCATCTTAGTCAACGGCGTCGAACTGGAAGACGCCGAGATCGAACGTGAACTGGCCCACCATGCCGGCTCGCATGAACCCACCCGGCACGCCGTGGTTGCCCTGATCCTGCGTCATCTGGTGCGCGCGCAGGCGCGGCGGCTCGGACTGCCCGGCGACGACGACGAGTCCCTGACCGAGGCCCTGCTGGAGCGGGAGGTCGGGCTGCCCGAGCCCGACGAGGCCAGTTGCCGCCGGCATTACGACAGCCATCTGGAACGCTTCCGCGAGGGCGAGTGGGTCGAGGCCGGGCACATCCTGTTCCAGGTGACGCCGCGGGTCCCGCTCGATGCGCTGCGCGAAACGGCCGAGGCCACGCTGGCGCAGGTGCTGGCCGATCCCTCGGCGTTCGCCGGGCTGGCGAATGCCCGCTCCAACTGCCCGACCGGCGCCGGCGGCGGACACCTTGGCCGCGTGTTCCGCGGCGAAACCGCGCCCGAGTTCGAGCGCGCCATCTTTGCCGCGCGCAATCCGGGCGTGCTGGCCCGGCTGGTTGAAACGCGCTACGGCCTGCACGTGGTACGGGTCATCGAGCGCTGCGAAGGCGTACAGCTGCCGTTCGATGCCGTGCGGCAATCCATCGCCCGCGCCCTCGCGGCGGCGGCGCGCGACCGCGCGTGGAAGCAGTACGCAAGCCTGCTGATCGGCGGCGCCAGCATTGAAGGGATCGACCTCGGCGGCGCCGAAACGCCGCTGGTGCAATAAACAACCTCCACCTCCGGCAACAGGCACTGGCAAGCCCCGGACGCCGCATTCCCGTCTCTCCGGAATGCGCACCGCGCTTCGCCAGTCCGCCCACCCGGAGGCCATCTCTGGGAGAACGATCATGCAACCCGCCATCCTCGGCATCGCCGGCACCTCGGGCAGCGGCAAGACCACGCTGATCACGGCCATGCTCGCCTGGTTTCGCCAGCAAGGGCTGACCGTCAATGTCATCAAACATAGCCACCATTCTCTCGAGCTCGAGCCGCCGGGCAAGGACAGCGCACGCTTTCGCCAGGCCGGCGCCGGCGAAGTCCTGGTGGCTTCGCCATTCCGCTTTGCCATCCTGCACGAACTGAACGGTGCGCCGGAGCCGACCTTGCGCGAGCAGGTGGCGCGCCTGGCGCCGGCGGACCTGACCCTGGTGGAAGGGTTCCGCAGCGAAGCCATCCCGCGCATCGAGGTTTTCCGGCCGGCGCACGGGCGCGCCCCCTACTATCCCCGCGACCCGTCCATCGTGGCGGTGGCCAGCGACGTGCCGCTCGATATCGGCATGCCTTGCCTGCCGCTCGACCAGGCCGCCCAGGTGGCGCGCTTCATTCTCAGGCTGTGCAAGCTGGATGACGCGGTCTCTTCACGTGGAGAGCGTTCCGTCACTTCATCCGCCGAAACTACGCGATGCAAGCCGTCGGCGATCGCCTCCTGAAGGCATCTCCCCAATCCGCCCATCAAGTCCGGAGGTATCGCAATGCCCAAGGCTGACACCACATCCTTGCCTCTCGTCTACGCGTGCTCCGGCTGCTCCAGCGTGGCGCAGCTCGCCAACACCTTCGCCGTACGGCTGGACCGCGGCGGGCTGGCCGAGATGTCCTGCATCAGCGGGGTTGGCGGCGGCGTTGCCGCGCTCACCAGGGTGGCCCGTTCGGGCCGCCCGATCCTGGCCCTGGACGGCTGCCCGCTGGCCTGCGTGAAAGCCTGCCTGGCCAGCGCGGGGGTTGCGCCCGACCGGCATCTGGTGCTCAACCGGCTGGGCGCCACCAAGCGGCAGCATGGCGAATGCAGCGAGACGGAAGCCGGAGCGGCCTGGGAGGCGGTGACACTGGCGCTGTCGGCCATCAAGGATGCGCCGCCCCGGCATGCCGACAAAGCCGCATTGGCCGAAGCCGAAGGGATGCCCCAAGACCGTCTGGAATGACGACGGCTGTCACGCTCTGTCCCCTCACGGGGAGAGGGGAGAAAACCGGAGCATGGCGAACGGCAGTGCCATACGGAACACGCGGAGCATGAGGCGCTACAGCCAGCCCACTCACGCCCGAACCTCAAACCTGCCCCCCTCCCGCAAGCGGGAGAGATGGGGAGCAAACCGCCGCAACCGCAGGTTCATCAGCAAGCTGAAGAGCGGCACTTGCCGCCCTTGCTGCCTCCTCAGGTAGGCTGCGACGTGGCGGCGCCCGGCGCCAGGTGCCTGGTCAACCCGGTCAGCCATTCCGGCCGGCTCACCGCGTCCAGCCAGTACTTCACTTCCAGGCCAAGCGCGGTATCGCCGCCAATCGCCAGACGCCGCTGGAAAAACAGCGTATCGGTGTCGGCTTCCCCGCCCAGCAGCCGCAGGTAATCGACGGCATTGGCGCGCAACGTCAGCGCCGGCGGGCTACCGTCAAAGGGCCCGGCGGCAAAACGGCCATCCGTGCAGCGAAAACGCACCTGCAGGCCAAGGTCCTCCACCGTCAGCAGGAAGCAATGGCCATCGAGCGCCGCCGGTGGCTGCAGCCACCCACGCCGCCGCGCAAGCTCCAGCGCGGCCACCAGGGGCAAGGCACGGGCCTGCGCCGGCATCGCGCGGTGCAGGCGTGCCAGCATGGCTTTCGGGCCGATCATGCGTGTTCCTCCTGCCAGGCGATGCCGGCGCGTCCGTCCCAATAGCCATTGCTGGGCTGCGCCCCCGCCGGCAGCAAGCCGCCGGGCGCCGCGGTACGCTCGCCGGAGCGCAGTGCCGCAAGCGCCGCCACCACATCCAGCGTGGCGCTGGCATGGGGGCTGACCCGCACCGAGCCGATGCCCATCGCGGTCATGGCCGGCACCTCGGCGCACAGGTCAAGACAGCTGGCGGACTGGATCTGCACCCCGTTGAGCGTGAAGAACGGCTGGCCCTCCCCGGTCGAAGCCACCAGGCCATCCGGGTACTCGAGGCAGCGGAACTCGCAATTGTCCTTGCGCAGCCTGTGGTGCCGCGCAGTGAAACACCGCGCCGAGAACGCCAGCGGCATCCGGCCCCAGACCAGCACCTCCAGGTCCGTGCCCGCCGGGCGTGCCGCCGCCAGCGCCGCCAGCGCGGTGCGGTCCATTTCCAGCGGGGGCACGCATGCTATGGCCCCCATCCCGCTGAGCCAGGCGAGCGTATCCGCGTGATACACGTTCAGATGCGGGCCGCAGATGAAGGCGCGCCCCTGCATCCGGTTGACGGCGCCCAGGTCGTTGGCCTCGACCAGATATTCGGTCTGCTCGCAGACGCGGTGCATGCAGGCTATATCGCTGTCGGATTCGACCAGCACCGGGGTCGAGAGCACGACCTCCTTGCCGGCCTCCTGCAGCATCTGCGCGATCTCCAGCCAGTGGGCATGGCGCAGCTCATGGCGGCGGGTACAGACGGTCTCGCCCAGGTAGACGCGGTCCACCGCGGAGTCTGCGACCTGCGCATAGAACTGCATGACCGTGGTGCGCGGCCAGTAGTACAGCAGCGGGCCCAGCGAGATGCCGAAGCTGCCCGCCACAGCCGCCACAGCCGCGCTCGGCTCGTTCATCGAATCGTTCATTGGTAGTTTGGTTCCAGAAGGAGAATGTCATGCCCGCAGGCACAAAGAAGGCAGCAGGCGCAGGCGCCGCGGCGCGGCCTCAACGCCATGGCCGGTCGTAAGCGCCCTGGGTCACCTGGTCGCCCTCGGCGTGCCGCCCGAGTACGCCCTGCCATTCCTGACGCGCGGTGAAGCGCGACGGATCGGCGCCAGCGGCGTCGATCGCTGCGCGCAGCACGCCAACCACGTCGCCCACATAACGGGGGCTACGCTGGCGGCCTTCGATCTTGATCGCGGCAATGCCTATGCCGATCAGCGCCGGCAGCAGCGACAGCGCATTGAGGCTGGTCGGCTCCTCGAGCACATAGCCCCGCTCGCCCTCCACCTCGAACCGTCCCTTGCACAGGGTCGGGTAGCCGGCCGGCTCGCCGGGCGCGTAGCTGTCGATCAGGATGCCGGACAAGCGCGCCTGCATGGTTCCCTCGTGCTCTTCCCAGCGCACGGCATGCGCGGGCGAGCACACGCCCTTGTTGTTCGGCGAGTCGCCAGTCGCGTAGGAAGACAGCAGGCAGCGGCCTTCGGCCATCACGCACAGGCTACCGAAGCCAAACACTTCGAGCTCCACATCGGTCTGCCGCGCGAGCTTGCCGATCTGCGCCAGCGACAGCACGCGCGGCAGCACCACCCGGTGTATGCCGAAACGCGCGCGCATCAGTTCGATGGCGTCGGCGTGGGTGGCCGAACCTTGCACCGACAGATGAAGACGCAGCTGCGGATGGCGCTCGCGGGCATAGGCCATGAGGCCGGGATCGGCCATGATGACGGCATCCGCGCCCAGCTCCGCCGCGGCATCGACGGCGCGGTGCCAACACGCAACCGCGCCCATCTGCGCGAAGGTATTGATGGCGAACAAGACTTCCGCGCCCTGCGCGTGGGCTTCGGCCACGCCTGCCTGGATATCGGCCTCGGTGAAGTTCAGCCCGCCGAAGTTGCGCGCATTGGTGGCGTCGCGCAGGCCAAGGTAGACGGCGTCGGCGCCACGTTGCAGCGCCACGCGCAGCGCAGCCAGCGAGCCGGCGGGCGCAACCAGTTGCGGGCGACGCGTTGTGCCCGGAGTGTTGGAGGTCATGGATAGGCTCAATGAGGTTTCGGGCGTCCGCATGCGCCAAGGCGGCGGCGAACGCAAGTGAGCCATGATCCTAGCCAAGCTCCGGCACGGACCAATTGACCAGGCGCAAAAGCGCGGGCCGCCGCGCACGGCGCCGACGACGGCCATCCGCCGAGTGGCATAGGCCATTGGTATCGAGCCGGCCCCGACTTGATCCAACGCAAGTTTCCCGCCGCATGTCCATGCAAACCTATGCCGCTTTCCTGCAACGCACGGCATCCCCGCCGGCGAGCAGAATGTCTTACCGAGGGTGATATGCAAGAGCATTGGCTAAAGCTGATTGGCCGCCGGCTGGTCCCGGTGGTACAGGGCGGCATGGGTATCGGCATCTCCGCGCACCGGCTGGCAGGCGCGGTGGCGAGCCAGAACGGCATGGGCACCATTGCCAGCATCGATCTGCGCCATCATCATCCGGACCTGATGGCGGCCACGGCCAAGTCACGTGACAAGGACAAGATAGAGGCAGCCAACCTGGTGGCACTGGATCGCGAGATCCAGGGCGCGCGGCAGCTCTCGGGCGGGCGCGGTGCCATCGCGGTGAACGTCATGAAAGCCGTCAGCTCGCATGCCGCACTGGTCCGGCAGGCCTGCGAGAGCGGGGCCGATGCCATCGTGATGGGCGCGGGGCTGCCACTCGACCTGCCCGAACTCACGGCCGGTCACCCGGACATTGCCTTGATTCCCATCCTGTCGGACTCCCGTGGCATCGGCCTGGTGCTGCGCAAGTGGATGAAGAAGAACCGCCTGCCCGACGCCATCGTCATCGAGGACCCGGCGCACGCCGGCGGCCACCTTGGCGCTTCGCGCATCGAGGACATCGGCGATGGGCGCTTCTCCTTCGCACGCGTGCTGGCCGAATGCCGCGAAGTATTCGCCGGACTGGGGCTGGCCTGGGAGAGCGTTCCCCTGATCCTTGCGGGCGGGATCAACAGCCATGCCAAAGTCCGTCACTGGCTGGGTGAAGGCGCCTCGGCCGTGCAACTGGGGACGGCCTTCGCCGTGACCGAAGAAGGCGATGCGCACCCGGCTTTCAAGGAAGTCCTGGCCAGCGCGCGTCCCGAACAACTGAGCGAGTTCACCAGCGTGGCCGGCCTGCCGGCACGCGCCGTACTGACGCCGTGGCTCAAGCGCTACCTGTCGCGTGAAGCGACGCTGCGGACCCGCGCCAAGGTGCGCGACTGCCTTGAAGGCTTCGACTGCCTGCAGGCTTGCGGCCTGCGCGACGGCATCGGCCGCGTCGGGCAGTTCTGCATCGACCTCAAGCTGGCCCAGGCCATGCGCGGCGACGTGGAGCGCGGGCTGTTCTTCCGCGGCAAGGGGAGCCTGCCGTTCGGCCAGGCCATCCGCCCGGTCCGCGAACTGATGCACTACCTGCTCACCGGCGAAATGCCAACCGGCCTCGACACGCCACCGGGCCAGGCGGCACACGCCGTGTGATGTCGCCTGCGCCATCGCTACCGCTACCGGCGGCAGCCCCTCCGATCCCGGCCCGGGCGCCGGAAAATTCTGTCACGCCATGATATTTAAGGAAAGTTACGCAAGAACCACCCGAACCCGCAAGCGATCTTGATCTTGCGCAAGTCGCCGCGCCGGCTCGCCGTCAATAATGCGACAAGCCCCTGGTACTAGAGCGCCGGCACAGACCGCCAAGCACGCCAGGGGCCGGAGCCATATGGTAGACCTCACGCCCCCTTGCCCGCCCGCTCCCACCCTGGAGCCGTCCGTCACCCCGCCGCGTAGCCAGGCAGAGTTGCCAGGTTTGCGCCACCGCCTGTCGACGCGGATCGTCTCGCTCTCGCTGGGCGCGCTCCTGATCGTGCTGACCATGATCTCCGGGACGCTGTGGCTGTCATGGCAACTCGAAGGCGCGGGCGCGGCCATCAACGATGCAGGCAGCCTGCGCATGCGTGCCAATCGCGTGGCCATCGAACTCGCCAGGGCGCGTGCCGGCGCGAGCCATCAACTGGATGCCCAGCTCACCGGAGTGGATACCACCCTGGCACGCCTGCGCCAGGGCGATCCGGCGCGCCCATTGTTCCTGCCGGATGACCCCGGTATCCACGCACAGCTTGACCGGGTAGACCGTGACTGGAACCAGCGCATCAAGCCGCTCGCCCTCGCCGACCTGTCCGCCGCGAACGGCACGTCTCCCTCCTACCCGTCGGCGCTGACGTCGTTCGTGGATCAGGTCAATCGCCTGGTCAGCATGATCGAGCAGGAAAACGCCATGAAGACCACCTTGCTGCGCCTGTCGCAGGCGGGGCTCGCGGCGATGGCCTGCATGGGCACGGTGGCCGTCATCTACCTGCTCTATATCTGGATCATCCTTCCTGTCATACGCTTGCAGGACGGTTTGCACCGCATGGCCGCGCGGGAGTTCTCGCTGCGGCTGCCGGTGGAAACCAGCGATGAATTCGGCATGCTGGCGAAAGGCTTCAACCAGATGGCAGGCGAACTGCAGGGGCTGTACCAGGATCTGGAAGCACGCGTGGCACAGAAAACCGCTGAGCTGGCGCGGCACAACCGCGATCTCGCGGCGCTCTACGACATGGCCGCCTTCCTCAACATGCCAAACGACAGCGAGGCGCTTTGCCGCGGCTTCCTGCAGCGCGTGATGAAACAGTTCGATGCCGACGGCGGCAGCGTGCGCATGATCGACGCAGACCACAACCAGCTTCATCTGCTGGTATCGGCCGGCCTCTCGGCGGACCTGGAAGAGGCCGAGCACTGCATGAAGGCGGATGCGTGTTTCTGTGGCGAAGCGGCTAGCGAAACGGTCGTGCTGATCGAAGATCTCAACAAAGGCCCTGCGCTCTCGGCCGGCCGGCCAGCGTCCGGTGAGCGTTTCGGCTGCGCCAGGGAAGGCTTCCCGGGGCTTGCGGTGTTTCGCATAGAGACGCAGCGCGCGGTGATGGGCACCTTCTCCCTGCACTTTCGCAACCCCATGCAGCTGCCGGCTTCGGACATCCGCCTGCTCGAGACGTTCGGACAGCATATCGGCGTAGCCCTGGACCACCTGCACCTGTCGGAGACCGCGCGCCAGCTGGCGGTGGTGGAAGAGCGCAACCTGGTGGCCCAGGGCCTGCATGACAGCATTGCCCAGGGGCTTAACTACCTGAACCTGCAGGTGCAGTTGCTGGAAGACGCCGTCTCGCGCAACGATATGGACGAGACCCGAACCATCGTGCCGCTATTGCGCTGCGGTGTGGAGGAAAGCTATCAGGATGTACGTGAACTCCTGCTCAACTTCCGCAGCAAGCTTGCGCATGGCGCGTTGCGCCAGGCAGTGGAAGACACCGTGGCACGCTTCCGGCGCCAGAGCAGCACGGAGCTCGCCCTGGTGTTCAATGACGCTCAGGGCGGGCCGCCCCTGCAGCCCGAGCAGCAACTGCAGGTGCTGTTCATCCTGCAGGAGGCCCTTTCCAATGTACGAAAGCATGCGCGTGCGGGGTACGCCAGCGTCATCGTGCGCAATGGACGCACCTTCAGCATGATCGTGGAGGACGATGGCGACGGCTTCGACCCTGCCGAGCCGGCGGGAGACGACCAATCCCACGTGGGATTGCACATCATGCGCGAGCGGGCGGCCCGGCTGTCGGCCAGCCTGCGGATCGTGGCCGCGCGGGGCACGGGCACGCGGGTCGAGCTCATCCTGCCGCGGTAGTGAACACGGCACGGCCACCGAACGGGCTCGCCAGCATACTTTTATAGGTGAATATCATGACCATCCGCATCCTCCTGATAGACGACCACTCCCTGTTTCGCTCGGGCGTGCGTGCCCTGCTGGCGCGCCAGACCGACTTCGAGATCGTCGACGAGGCGTCCGATGGCGTGGAGGGCGTCAAGCGAGCCAAGCAGCACCGGCCCGATGTGATCCTGCTGGACCTGAACATGCCCGGCCTGTCGGGGCTTGAAACCCTGCAGCTACTGGTGGAAGACCTGCCCGACAGCGTCGTGGTGATGCTCACCGTGTCGGAGGAAGCCGAAGAACTGGCGGCCGCGCTTCGCAGCGGCGCCCGGGGCTATCTGCTGAAGAATATCGAAGCGGAAACCCTGACCAGCGCCATCCGCCGCGCCGCGGCGGGAGAGGCGGTCATCTCTCACAGCATGACGGCAAAGCTTGTCGCGCAGTTCCGTGCGCCCACCAACCCTCCCGTGGCAACGGCGGCAAGCGTGAGCGACGAGCCCCGGCTTACCTCGCGCGAACACGAGATCGTGCGCGGCCTCACGCGCGGCGAGAGCAACAAGGAGATCGCGCGCGAGCTGGGCGTGGCGGAAAGCACCGTCAAGATCCATGTACAGAATATCCTCAAGAAGCTCAACCTGACGAGCCGCGTGCAGATCGCCGTCTACGCCGTCGAGCGCGGGCTGACCACGCCCGGCTGAACCGGCCATCGCGTCGCCAGCCCTCACACCATGACCGAATCCGTCATCCCCATCTTCGACCTGCGCGACCATCGCTACCGCTCGATGACGCCCAGCATCCCGGACGTGCTCGCCGCACCGTCCGGCCTGGTTGCCGACACGCGCGGCAGGCCGCTCTGGTTGCCGACACGCGCGGCAGGCCGCTGCATGATCTGCGCATTTCGGTCACGGACCGCTGCAACTTCCGTTGCGTCTATTGCATGCCGAAGGAAGTATTCGGCAAGGACTACACCTTCCTGCCCCATTCCGAGTTGCTGAGCTTCGAGGAAATCGAACGCGTCGCCCGCCTCTTCGTCGCCCACGGGGTCGAGAAGATCCGCCTGACCGGCGGCGAGCCGCTGCTGCGCAAGAACATCGAGAAGCTGGTGGAGATGCTGGCGCGCATCGAAACGGTGTCGGGCAAGCCGCTCGACCTCACCCTCACCACCAACGCCTCGCTGCTGGCTCGCAAGGCGCGCGCGCTGCGCGATGCGGGCCTGTCGCGCGTGAGCGTGAGCCTGGACGCCATCGACGACGCCACCTTCCGCCGCATGAACGATGTCGACTTCGCGGTGCGCGATGTGCTGGACGGCATCGAGGCTGCCCAGGCCGCCGGCCTGGCGCCGATCAAGGTCAATATGGTGGTCAAGCGCGGCACCAACGATGCCGAGATCGTGCCGATGGCCGCCCATTTCCGCGGCAGCGGCATCATCCTGCGCTTTATCGAGTTCATGGACGTCGGCGCCAGCAACCACTGGCAGATGGATGAGGTGCTCCCCTCGGCCGAGGTGGTCCGCCGCATCCACGAAGCCTTCCCGCTCGAAGCCATCCCCGCCAACCATAGCGGCGAGACCGCCGAGCGCTGGCGCTACCGCGACGGCGCCGGCGAGATCGGCGTGATCTCCAGCGTCACCCACGCCTTCTGCGGCGATTGCAGCCGTATCCGGCTGTCCACCGAAGGCCGGCTCTACCTCTGCCTGTTCGCCACCGAAGGCTACGACCTGCGCGCGCTGCTGCGCGGCGAACACAGCGACCTGGCAATCTCCAACGCGATTGCCGGGGTCTGGCAAGGACGCACCGACAACTACTCCGAACAGCGCAGCAACCCGGCGGTGCGCCAGGCCCGCGCCGAACGCAAGATCGAAATGTCCTATATCGGTGGCTGACGGC